>JAZSJN010000006.1:0-7534 GCA_045534315.1 Candidatus Scatosoma sp. | reverse complement strand
GTTCGGTGGCGGCGCAAACGGTTTGATGCGCCCGGGGTATGACGGCGTACACGGCGCAGGCAGGCATATTTTGGGGGTTATCCCCAAGTTTTTCGACGACGAAGACGTTGAAGAAGTATTCCCGTATTGCGACGAACTGATCGAGCCCGATACCATGCGGCAACGCAAACAGATAATGGAAGATAACGCAGACGCGTTTATTATTGTGCCCGGCGGTATCGGCACGTTTGAAGAATTTTTTGAGATTCTTACCTTAAAACAGCTTTGTCGTCATGCAAAACCGATTGCCGTGTATAATTTGCAGGGGTATTACGACGATATTCAAACGGTAATGCGCCAAGCGGTAAGCAAGGGGTTTGTCCGCGAAGACTGTTTGGATTTATACGAAGTAACGGACGATTTGGAAAAATTGCTTTCGTACGTGGAAAATCCTGAAAAAGTGCATAAGACGGTCAAACAACTTAAAGACGGTTAAGAAAAATGCGCCACCCGAAAAACAGGGAACGGCGTATTTTTTTAGGCTTGACGAATAGGCAATCTTGTATTATAATAAAAAAGGGGAACGTACAATGAATTTATCCGTTTTAAACAAATACAAGGAAAATAAACGTATCGAGGCGAAAAAAGCGACGGGCGGACTGCCTAGGAGTATTTGGGAAACGTATTCTGCCTTTGCCAATACGTCGGGCGGCGTGATTTTGCTCGGGGTTTTGGAAGATAAAAACGACAGAACGCTCTATCCTGTCGACCTGCCCGATCCGCAGCGTTTGATCGCGCAATTTTTAGACGGCGTTAACGATCCGCGGGTGGTCAATAAAAACATTTTAAAAAAGAACGACGTGCGGGTGGACGTGGTGGACGGAAAAGAAATCGTCGTCATTCGTGTTCCGCGTGCCAAGCGTATCGAAAAGCCCGTTTATATAGGCGGAAATCCGTTTGTCGGGACGTATAAACGGGTAATGGATGCGGATATTCGTTGTGATGAAAACGAAGTAAAGAAGATGCTGCAAGACGCCGCGCGAACCTTTTAAAAATACAAAAAATAAGAATACAGAAGATCTCTTTCGTGAAAGCGAGAGAGATTTTTATTTTTGTATATGGTATAAAAAGGGGGGTGAAAAGAAAAACTAAGAGAAAAGTCCTGTAAAGGAAAGGAGAAATTTATGAAAAAAACAAGCAAGATTACCTGTGGCGCAATAGCAGCGGTTGCGGCGTTTGGTTTGGTAGGTTGTAAAGGCAACGATTCGGGCGGAACGGTGATTACCGTTTGGGTATCGGAAGCGGATAAGGCGTTCGCTACGCAAGTGGCGCAGGATTTTAAAGCGTTGCATCCCGACAAGGATTACCGTATCGTGATTGATATTCAAGGGGAAAACGATATTGCAACGCGTATTTTGAACGACGTGGAAAACGCGGCGGACGTATTTTCTTGTCCCAACGATCAATTGCCAAAGCTAATCAACGGCGACGCCCTTGCCCGTATCGCAGGAGAGCGTTTGGAACGCGTAAAAGCGGCGAATTCTAAAGAATCAATGGACTCGGCGACGGTGACGGTGAACGGGCAGCAAGGTGTGTACGGTATGCCGTATACGGATAACACTTTCTTTCTGTATTACAATAAAGCGGCGCTTACCGAAACGGACGTGCAGAGTTTTGACGGGATTTTAAGTAAGTGTAGCGCAAGTAAACAATTCGCCTTTCCGATGACGGACGGGTGGTATTCTTCGTCTTTCTATTTTGGTAAGGGGCTTGGCTACGAAGTAACGTATAACGAAAACCTTGCAGAAACCGCGATTGCATGTGATTTTAACAACGAAACGGGTATTGCGGTTACGGAAGCCATGTGGAATTACGTCAAAGACAACCGTGTAAAAGCGGACGCGAACGATTCTAAAATCACGGCGGGCTTTAACGACGGGTCGATCATAGCGGCGGTGTCGGGGATTTGGAATAAGACGACGATTGAACGGTATTTAGGGGATAACTTCGCGGCGGCAAAATTGCCAACTTATACCTTGAACAAGGGGCTTGCGGGGGAAGAACAGGTACAGCTCGTTTCCTTTGCGGGATATAAGTTGATGGGTGTAAATAATTACTCGGCAAGCAAGACGGCGGCAATGGATTTTGCGGAGTTCTATACCAACCGTGAAAACCAGATTAAGCATTTTGAAATGCGTGGATTCGTGCCCACCGATACGCAATCGCGTCAAGATGAGCGGGTGCAGGCGGATATTTGCGCAAAGGCGATTACGGCGCAATTGCAACACAGTAAAACGCAGAAAAACGTACCGTCGACGTTGTGGGTGCCGATGGAAGGCTTGGGTGTAGCGATGGTTACGGGCGCGCAAGGTGGTAACTTTAACTTGACGGCGCAATTAAACGCCTGCGTTGCGGCAATCAAATCCACGACGACGAAAGGACAGACGGGTTTTAAAGAATAAAAAATAACCGTATCAAATTAGGGGGTCAAGTGAAAGAAGGGAGGATAAAAAATCGAAAAAAGCCCGCTGTATTACCCAAAACCTTGTATGCTTTTAAGGACGGATCGGTATATACGCGGCTCTCTTTTCCGTTTATGGGCTTTGGTCAGATTGCGCGCGGACAGATTGCAAAAGGCGTCGTATATATGCTGATAGAGCTGGCTTTCGTGTTGTATATGTTCTTGTTCGGTGGGCGGTATATAGGGCATCTGTTTTCGGGAAATCTTGGTACGAAGCTTGCGGGTGAGCATTGGAACGAAGATTTGCAAATTTTTGAAAAGGTAAAAGGGGACAATAGCTTTTTAATCCTTTTGTACGGCGTCGTGAGTATCGTTGTGGCTTTGGTGTTTTTTTGGATATGGACGATGAACGTCAAAGGCAGCTACGAAAACGATTTACGCCTTCGCAAAGGGGAAAAGGTAGCGAAATTTCAAGAGGACGTACGATTGTTGTTGAACGAACGTTTTTACGCGCCGCTTTTAATCTTGCCTTTTATCGGATTGTTGGTATTTACGGTAATGCCGCTTGTGTTTATGGTGCTGATTGCATTCACCAACTATAATTACGCGCATATGCCTCCGGGGAAACTATTCGATTGGGTGGGCTTTGCAAACTTTAAAACGCTGTTTTCTCTTTCTGGGGGGACGAGTGGATTTGCGTTCGTATTCTTGCGGGTGTTGGTGTGGACGTTTGTATGGGCATTTTTTGCGACGTTTACAAACTATTTCTTAGGTTTGGCGATTGCCATGGTCATCAACAAAAAGGGGATCAAATTAAAACCGTTATGGCGGACGATGTTCGTGATCGCAATCGCCGTTCCGCAATTTGTCACGTTGCTTTTGATGCAAAAGATACTGGATAGTGACGGGATATTGAACACGATACTCGGGACGAATATTTTGTGGCTGACGGACGCGCGGTATTTATCTCTGTTGCCAAGAGTGATGATTATTTTGGTCAATATTTGGATCGGTGTGCCGTATACGCTGCTAATGTGCTCGGGGATATTGCTCAACATTCCCACCGATTTTTACGAGGCGGCGCGAATTGATGGGGCGAACGCGGTAAAAATATTCTTTCATATCACGTTGCCGTATATGCTGCATATTACCACGCCGTATTTAATCACGCAATTTGTCGGGAATATCAATAACTTTAACGTAATATGGCTCTTGACGGGCGGCGGACCGGTGGATAACGTGTATTACGGCGGCGGATCGCAGGCGCAATCGACGGATCTACTTGTTACTTGGTTGTATCGTCTTACGACCGACCGTAATCCGAAATATAACGTAGCGTCCGTGATCGGTATCGTGATCTTTGTTATAAGCGCCGTATTGTCGTTGATCACCTTTAACCGCACGTCGGCGGCGCGAAACGAGGGGGCTTTCCAATGATAAAAGGCAAAAAAATCACTTTGGTAAAATGGCGAAAAAGAACGACAAATCTTTTTGTGTACGTTTTGCTTGCTACGCTTGGGATTCTGTGGGTATTGCCCATTTGTTATCTAATTTATACGGCGTTTCGTATTACGCCGTCGACGGGGATTATCAATACGCTCGTGCCCGATAATTTACGGTTAGGTTTTGGGAATTTTACCCGTCTTTTTCGGGATACTATGTTTCCGACGTGGCTGGGAAATACCATGATCGTTTCCGTATCGTCCTGCGCCTTAACGACCGTTTTTATCTTAATGGTCAGCTACGCGTTGTCGCGCCTTCGATTTAAACTGCGCAAACCGATCATGAACGTATTGCTTGTGCTTGGTATGTTCCCCGGGTTTATGAGCATGATCGCTGTGTATTTTATCTTAAAAGCCATGAATTTGACAAACTCGCTCGTGGCGCTTATTATGGTGTATTCGGGCAGTGCAGCGTTGTCATATTATATCTGTAAAGGTTTTTTCGATACCATACCAAAAGCCATGGAAGAGGCGGCGATTTTAGATGGAGCAAGTCAACCTATGATCTTTGCAAAAATTGTTTTACCGCTTGCAAAGCCGATTATCGTCTATACGATATTGACTTCGTTTATTTCGCCGTGGTGTGATTTTATCTTCGTCAATACCATTATCAGTGATCGGGAAAAATACACCGTCGCGCTTGGGTTATATAAGATGATCAATGCGGAAAAAAACAGCTTTAACGACAATTTCACCGTCTTTTGCGCGGGCGCGTTCGTGGTCGGCGGTATTATCGTTACGCTGTTTATGAGCATGCAACGCTATTACGTCGAAGGCGTAACCAGCGGGGCGGTAAAAGGATAAAAGAAAAGGGCAAAATAAATGCGCTCTAAGGTGGTGAACCTTAGGGCGCTTTTCGTATTAGAGATTATTTGTTTTTAATTACCAGTCGTTCAATCAGTGCAACCACGGCGTACATTGCCGCAGCAAGGACGCATAAGATCACGACGGCGCTCATGACAAGATCGAGCTTAAACACTTGACCACCATAGACGATCAGATACCCGATGCCCGCTTTGGAAACGATATATTCGCCCATGATCGAGCCGATCCAAGCCATGCCGACGTTGATTTTCAGCATGGATATAAAATTGGGCAGCGACGACGGGATTACAAGTTTGGTAAGTATCTGCAATTTGCTTGCGCCCATGGATTCGAGCAGCAAGAGTTTGTTTTTATCCGTCGCCATAAAACCGTTTAACATATTCAAGATCGCGACGATCAAGCCGATCAAAATCGTCATGAACACGATCGCTTCGTTGCCCGTGCCAAACCAAATAATAATCAAAGGGCCAAGGGCGATTTTGGGCAGAGCGTTTAAGACGACGAAATACGGTTCGCTGATTCGCCGTACAATATCGCTCCACCAAAGTATCAGCGCGATAGAATATCCCAAGACGACGGCGATGGCAAAGCCCGCCAACGTTTCCCACAAGGTCGTGCCGACGTGGTGGAAGAGCGAGCCGTTTTTATACAAGTCCACAATCGTTTTATAGATGCGCGACGGCGAACTGGTGATAAAGGGATTGATCCAGGCGTTTTGCGCGGACAATTCCCAAAGAGTGAGAAAGAGAAATAAAATGGCAATTCGCGCTACGTTGACGCCGACGCCTTTTGCGCGTTCGCGGCGAAGATAGGCGAGATGTTCTTTGGATACGGTTTCGTTTTTCATTGGTTCAGCTCCTTCCAAAGCAATTCGAACCAGCGGGAAAATTCCTTATTTTCACGCCGTTTCAAAGGCTCTGTTTCAGGGAAATTCAAGACGTGTTCGGACACGATTTTTGCGGGGCGTTTGGACAGAACGAAAATCTTATCCGCCACAGAAATAGCCTCGCTGATATCGTGCGTGATCAAGAGCGCGGTCTTTTTTTCGCTGCGTATGATTTTATATACGTCGTCGCAGACGGACAGTCGGGTTTGGTAATCGAGCGCGGAAAACGGCTCGTCAAGCAGTAACACGTCGGGATCGACGGCAAGGGTGCGAATGAGCGCGGCGCGTTGGCGCATGCCCCCCGAAAGGGATGACGGATAGTTTTTTAAAAACTGTTTCAAGCCGTATTTTTCAGCAAGAGCAACGGCGCGCTTGCGGTTTTCCACCGTGTTGGCGTGTTTGATTTCCAAGGGCAAAAAGATGTTTTTTTCGATCGTCCGCCAAGGGAAAAGTTCGTCCTTTTGCAACATATATCCAAAGGAATACCCGTCGGAGATGACTTTTCCGTAGGTGGGCTTTAAAAGCCCCGCCGCCAGGGATAAAAGGGTGGTTTTTCCACAACCCGACGGTCCAATGATGGCGACGAACTCGCTTTCGTTTACCGAAAAATTCACGTTTTCCAACGCGATCGTTTCGCCCTGTTTGCTGTGATAGTGCATCGAAACGTTATCAAAACGTAAAACTTCTTTCATTTGCGTATTTCCTTTGGTGAAATTTTATTTTGCGTACACCTCGTTATACACCTTTTTAGCGTACGTATTGACGACCATTTCGTCCAGCTTTGCGCGGCGGGTGAGCTCGCCTGCGTTTTCAATAATATCTTGCAAGCGATCAAAGCTGTCTTCCGTCATGGAAAGCTCCGTGCGCCAAGCGTCGATATTTTTATATCGTTCCACGGACGCGGCAAGGGACGTTTCCGATACCCCTTCAAAATACTTCGTGAGATAGGGGGCAACGGTCGTGGAAGGTGTTTCGTTGACATATTTTACCGCTTTCGTAATTGCGCGAAGGAAACATTCTACCTGTTCTTCGTTGCTTTTTATCCACGAATTTTTCGCCATGAAACAGGTGTAGGGAACTTCGCCCGACGCTTCGCCAACGGACGCAACGACGTAACCTTTACCCGCTGCTTCGTATTCGTATGCGACGGGGTCGAACATAGTGCAATAATCGGCAGTGCCCGCCTCGAACGCGCTGGTCATCAGGTTAAACGCCACGTCGTAATTTAAGCGCAGATCTACGCCATCCGTCATGCCGTTTTGGTTTAATACGTATTCAAAGGTCATAGCAGGCACGCCGCCTTTACGCCCAGCAAGGATCTCTTTCCCTTTTAAATCCGTCCATTGAAAATCGGGCTGGGGGGTGCGTGAAACCAAGAAAGATCCGTCGCGCTTAGTGAGTTGCCCAAAAACTTTGGGCGTATCGTTCGATCCGCCAACGAGTACGTACAATGCCGCTTCCGGACCGCAAAAACCAATATCGGAATCGCCCGAAAGTACGGATGCCATAACGGCGTCTGCGCCGCCGCCGTTGGTAAGTTCAATTTTTAATCCCTCTTCTTCAAAATAACCTAAAGATTCGGCAAGATACATAGGCGCATAAAAGACGGAGTGTGTTACTTCGCAGATTTGCAAAGTGTTTTTATCTCCGTCCTTTTTACAGGAAGGAAAGGCGACAAGGGTGGTGCAGGCGGCTAAAACCGCGCAAATCGTTTTGGTTGTTTTTTTCATGATTGAGATTCTCCGTATAAAAAAATTTTTGGAATAATATATTATATGAACGGCAATTTCCGTTTGACAATTACAAAGGAAAGTATTATAATGGAAAAACAGTAAGTGATGACAATAAACGTTATGCTACTGATAAGAATTGGGCGAATTG
>JAZSJN010000058.1:0-2866 GCA_045534315.1 Candidatus Scatosoma sp. | reverse complement strand
TGTAGAGGGTGGCTGGTAGCATAGGGCTTCGCCCGCATATGAAATACCCCGCGTTTTCACGCGGGGATATTTATTCGTTTTATTTCGACACGTATAGCGGGTTATTGCTTTCGCGCGCGAATATATTCTTTGCCTTTGTATAAGTTGCAGGCGTGGGCTTTGCTCATTTGCGACACGCCAACGACCTGATAGCCCGCCGTTTTTAAATCGGGCAGCAGGCGTTTAAGGGCTTGCAGCGTGTTTTTATGCCCGTCGTGCATTAGGACGATCGCGCCGGGAAATTTATTTTGCATAACGCTTTGATAGACGGTTTCTTCGTCTATATCCGTCCAATCGCGCGTGTCGATCGTCCAATTGATGATCGGGGTTGCTAAGGCATTTTTTTGTTCGTTGGTAATTTTGCCGAACGGCGGACGGAAAAGATGTCGTTTTTTTCCGTCGATAGCAAAAAGGAAATCGTCTACGCGGTCGATTTCCGCCGTTGTTTCCGCTAGAGTGAGTGTGGTGAGATCTGCGTGGGAGTAAGTATGGTTGCCAAGCTCAAACCCCAAGGAAAGGGCTGCGGCGAGCAAGGTGGGCGTTTGCTCGTCGAAACGGCAGCCGTTTAAAAACAGCGTCGCCGTCGCGGTGCAATCGGGGTTATTTTCGTTGAAATCTGCATAGATAGCCAAAATATTTTCCAGATACCTTGTCGGAGCATCATCGAAAGTGAAAGCGATGAGCTTTCGGTTGGGATCGATTTTAGATACGTCTACGTCGGATACATCCCAAAGGTTGGGCTCTGCGGTTTGATCGGGTGGCGCGGGGGTAACGTCGGGCAGCGACGGCTCGTCGTCTTCCTGATCGGGAAAAATAGGCAAAGGCGTGGGGACGTGCTGTGATGAAAGCTCGCGTTCGTTCGGTAAAGGCGTTTTTTTAGACGGATTATGACAGGCGGTAAGCCCTATAATTAAAAGAAAAACGGCAAGCACGTTACTTAAAAGAAATTTTTTTTGCATAGTAGCAGTATTGCTAATATCTGGTTTTTTATGCTAAAATTGAGATAGAAGGGCGTGGAGAACGGAAAGAACACAATTGAAAGTGTAAATAAAAGAAAGGAAAAGCCTTGACAAAATTTGATAAGCATGCTATACTTATTAAGATAAGCGAGATGGAGTAAACGTTTTTTGCAAGCACGCGGTGGCAAAAAATGAGTAAAAGCGCATACGAATAGATGTACCTTTTATGCGTTGAAAGGAAGAAAAACAAAAAAGGAACAGATATGATGGTGGAAAAGCAAATTCAATTGGTGTGTAAGACCTTTTGTATTGAAGGGGAATACCGTCGATACGAAATCGTCAACAGCGGGCACATCAATACGACCTATCGCGTATATTTTTTCCGCCACGGCGAAATTAAGGATTATATTTTGCAAAAGGTAAATACCTACGTGTTTACCGATCCGATCGCTGTGATGGAGAATATATCGTCGGTTACGGAATTTATCCGTGCAAAGATCAAACAAAAGCAGACAACGGCAAAACGTAACGTATTACATTATTGTAAAACCGCCGATGGAGATTACTATACAAGGACGGAAGACGGCGGCTTTTGGCGTTGCTGTCGCTATATCAATGAATCCGTTTGTTTTGAACATACGGACGATTTGAAGGTGATCGAGGAATCGGGTATCGCCTTTGGAGAATTCCAGCTTTATCTTTCCGATTATCCCGTCGAAAAATTGCATATTGTAATTCCCCATTTCCATAATACAATTTGGCGGTATGATAATTTCCGCAAGGCGATTGCAGAAGATGCGGCGGGCAGATTGGCGGACATCGAAGAGATCGTGGCGGGGTATCTTGACTTGGAAGAGATCGCAACAACCCCTTATAAACAGCAAAAAGCAGGGATTTTGCCCTTGCGCGTCACGCACAACGATACGAAGACGAGTAATATTTTGTTCGACGCGAAAACGCGGGAGCATTTATCGGTAATTGATCTCGATACGGTTATGCCCGGTTTGGTGGCGTTTGATTTTGGGGACGCAATCCGTGTGGCGGCGTCTACTTGCGCTGAAGACGAACGTGATCTTGAAAAAGTAGCCATTGATCTTGGCAAATATGAAGCGTTCACGCGCGGTTTTGTTTCGTCGGTTAAGGGCGCGATTACAAGGGCGGAAAAAGATTCCTTAGCACTTGGCGCGATTGCCATGACGATAGAATGCGGCGTTCGCTTTTTAAGCGATTATCTCGATGGGGATAAATATTTTAAGATACATTATCCCGATCAGAATTTGGTACGCGCGCGTTGTCATTTGGTTTTAGCACGCGACATGATTGCGCATTTAGACGAAATGAAAGCGATCGTCGATAAATATTACGACGAAGAAAACTAAATAAGAGCGAATAAAAAATCGGCGGGGATGGCAATCCAACCCGCCGATTTCAATTTTTATTACTTTTAAAGAGTGCCATCACCAAAAACCCGAAGTTCCCACCTAAGAAAAATCCTACTGCTAAACCTGCCCAAAACATGATTTATCCCCCTTTTTGAAAGTATAGCCTAAAAAATTTCCGTTTATACAGTATATTATCCCACGCGAAAAGTTGTAACCTTTTTATTGGATCTTGTAGCCTATCTCTAACTCGGTAATGCAAGTTATTCGCCTGATACGGTTGAATATAAAATAACAATGGCTGTTGTAAAAAAAACAGAGAAGATTCTTAAAACCTTACATATTGACATTAAAGGAGCATTATGCGGATACATTCTTCGCGAATTTGTTGAGCTGCTACTCTACAACAGCGGACTGGATGACGATAATGTTACCCTGACAGTTGATTCAGCAGTAAATAATGACGGGAAAAAGAAAATGATTAAAATA
>JAZSJN010000079.1:0-2310 GCA_045534315.1 Candidatus Scatosoma sp. | reverse complement strand
AAAATTGAAAGAAATGGGTACGGTAGTGTATTTAAAGCTTCCGTACGAGATTATCGAGCGCCGTTTAGGGGATCTCAAAAAGCGTGGCGTGGCGCTCAAAGACGGGTTTACGCTCAAAGATTTGTACGACGAAAGAACGCCGCTGTATGAAAAATATGCCGACGTCGTCGTCGAGCTTTGCGGTGCGTCGATAGCCGAATCGGTACAAGCTGTGGTAAAGGCTCTTGGAAAATGAAAAACGGTACTGTAAAAAATATAACGGCGGAAAACGCGCGGATTGCCATTTACGGCGCGGGGGCTATGGGCACAATCTTGGGGGCTTTACTCACCAAGGGCGGGCTGAAAAACGTCGATCTGATCACGCGGAACGTAGAGCACGTACAAGGCATGCGTGAAAAGGGCGCAACGATCGTTTGCGCGGGGGACGGGTCGGAAATAACCGTGCCTGTTACCGCTTTATTGCCGTCGGAAATGACGGGCAAATACGACGTGATTTTTTTGATGACGAAACAGCGTTTTAACGGCGAGATTTTGCAAAATTTATTGCCGTTCATGCACGAAGATACGGTGGTTTGCACCACGCAAAACGGCTTGCCCGAACCCAGCGTTGCAGACGTAATCGGGCCTGATCGTACTTACGGCGGGGCGACGTCCTACGGTGCGACCTTTATCGGCGGCGGTAAAATGGCGCTCACGTCCAATATTGAGGCGATGAGTATGGAAATTGGAGGCTTTCAAAACGACGGCGCAAAAACTCCGTTACTCGCAGAAATTCTTTCCTACGTCGGCAAAGCGACGGACAACGAAAATTTTGTCAAAAAGACGGACAATTTATCGGGCGCAAGGTGGAGCAAGCTTGCCATCAACGCGGCGTTTTCGGGGTTGTCCACGGTAACGGGCTTGACTTTTGGCGAAGTTGCCAAACGTAGAAAAACCCGCAAAATTGCCCTTGGGGTATTGCGGGAATGTATGGACGTTGCCAAGGCGGCGGGCGTAAAACTTGCGTCGATGCAAGGCCACGATATGGAAAAACTGCTTGGCGGAAAAACGCCGATAAAACGGTTCATCGCGTACATGGTACTGCCATTTGCAATGAAAAAGCACAAAAAACTCCGTTCCGGTATGCTGATAGATCTGCAAAAGGGGAGAAAGTGTGAAATTGATTACGTGGACGGCGTAGTCGTGCAAGAAGGGCTGCGCGTTGGCGTGGAAACACCCCTTTGCAGACAGATCGTCGAAATCGTGCACGGCATTGAAAACGGTCTGTACGAAATCGATTATAAAAACGTTGATTTTTTTGATATATAAACTTTGCCAAAGCGTTTGACAACGGTAGGCGTAAATGCTACAATAATTAGGAAAAAATATAAAAGGATTAAGGATGGATTATGGATTTGAACAAACTCGCGCAAGCGTTAATTCCCGATAAAAACGTAAAACCGCTCGATTATTACGAGCAGGCATATCCCGAACGCGACCTTCCCCAAGGCGCCCACGTTACCCGTCTTGCTCCCAGCCCCACGGGTTTTATGCACTTGGGCAATTTGTACGTTGCTCTGGCAAACGAGCGTATCGCGCATCAGAGCGGCGGCGTATTTTATCTTCGTATCGAAGATACGGACGAAAAACGTAAGGTGGACGGAGCGGTGGAAGTTATCCACAAATCGCTGAAATATTTCGGTGTTAACTTTGACGAAGGGGCGGATCTTTGCGGCGAGTATGGGCCGTATTATCAGCGCCAACGCGCCGAAATCTATCATGCGTACGCAAAGGAACTTATCCGTCAAGGTTTAGCGTATCCTTGCTTTTGTACGGAAGAAGATTTAGAAAAAACGCGCGAATATCAGACGGAAAATAAGCTTTTGCCCGGATATTACGGCGAATTTGCAAAATACCGCAATCTGACGGAAGAAGAAATTTACGAAAATTTAAAGGCAGGCAAGCCTTACGTAATCCGTTTGAAATCGCAGGGCGACGTGGAACAAAAACACACATTCCACGACCAAGTAAAAGGGGATATAACGGTAACGGAAAACAACCAAGACGTTGTCATTTTGAAATCGGATGGAATCCCTACCTATCACTTCGCGCACGCGATCGACGACCATTTTATGCGTACCACCCTCGTTATTCGCGGGGAAGAATGGTTGGCGTCCTTGCCGATCCATATCGAGCTTTTTAACGTGCTCGGTTTTAACCGTCCCAAATACGGGCATAACTGCTCGTTGCAAAAAATCGACGGCGAAACCCGCCGCAAGCTTTCCAAGAGAAAGGACCCCGAACTTTCTTTGGAGTTTTACCGCCAAGAGG
>JAZSJN010000120.1:0-2467 GCA_045534315.1 Candidatus Scatosoma sp. | reverse complement strand
CATGGCTACGATCCGACTTTCCCATAAAACCTACGCGGCGGGAAAGCTCGCCCAAAATCCGCTCGACCTCTTCCTTTTCGTCAATGGCAAGAGAACGCAGTTCGTTGTTCATTTCCAGCACTTCTTCGGGTTCGATAAAGAACGTCGCACCGCTTGCCGAGCGGTCATGGATAAAACCTTTAACGTTGCGTTTATATTCGGCGCGGACGGGCAAAACGTAGCGGTTGTCGCGCATCGTAATAATGCCGTCCTGCAAAAACTTCCCTTCTGCTCCCGTCAAATAATCCGCCAAACGCGCGCGAATACGCTCATTTAACAGGCGAATTTCACGACGAACGGAATACAGCTTGTCGCTGGCGTAATCGCTCACTTCCGTATCGCTTAAAATCTTCGTGCGAATATCTTCTTCCAGATTTTCGTCAAAATACAGACGGTCGGCAAGCGATTTCATATCCTTGATCTCTTCGTCGTTCACGCCCGTGATACTTTTGTGCGCGATCCTTGTACTACGGAGCAAATTTTCCGCCTTTAAAAGTTCGCCGCAGGTAAGCGCCGATCCTTTTTTTGCCCGCTCAATCTCATCAGAAAAGGGCGGAAAATATTCCACTTTGGCAATACCGTGCTGAAAGAGCAATTTAATACTCTCTTCCGTGCGGCAAAGGCGGGCATTCGTTTCCTTGACGTCAGAGGACGGGCAAAGCGCGAAAATTTTGCTCTTTCCCCCGTCTGTGACGGCATAATCCGACACAAGCGCCAAAATTTTATTAAGTTCGGTTTTTTCAATCGCTCTTTGGTTCATTGTTTTCCTTATCCGTTACAATACGCCGCGCTTATAATGCCCCGACGTATAGTTTTTATACGTTTGTTTTTGTTTACTTTCGTCGTTTCTTGCGTTGATCGCTTTGTGTATATCTTTGGGCGAAACAAGGGTTAAATCGAGCAATTTGCCCGCATTTTTTACCCCTAAGCCCACCAAATCAGCGCAATTATATACTTCAAAACGGCAGTTTCCGTCTGCGGCAAGATAACGGCGAACGAGAAAAATTCTGTCCCCCTCGTCCGTCAACGAATACGTGTGTTTTTTGTCGCATTGATTGCAAGTTTTTCCAAAAGGACAATAGCAAAGATCCATAATTTTGATGCCACCTGACGAGAGCGCAAACGCTTTTTCTCCGCAAAGGCTTAACAGCTCTTCTCCGTTTAATTCCTTGGAAAGCGCGTAATAGGAAACGCAATCTTCTTGCAGTAAGGCCGCCACGGAAAGCTTGTTGGTAAGGTTAAAACCCGTACCTGCGAACACTTGCAAGCCATGCTCTTTTGCAAATTTAATTCCACCGTAATTTTCGGCGTAAATACCGTCGATTTTCGTATCCTGCAACCGATCTTTCAGAGCCAAAAGGTCTTTTTCGTTGGCAAAGGACGGGTAAATTAAGTATTTTTCAAAATTTCCGTTTTTAAAACTATCGGGCAGAGGCGCGTTGTAATCGTCAGCTTTATAAATAGCGACATCCGTTTCCACACCGTCAAAATCGGCGGCGATCACCGCCGTTTTTTCGTTTTTGCCCGCTGTTTTATCGGCGGTAAACTGTGTATATTCGTATTGCGTATTGCCGTTTTTTGCAAAATTTTCCGCAAGTAGAGCGTAAAAATCACGGCGGAACGCATTTAAAGCAGATTTCGGGATAAATATATTCCCTTGCACGTCCATTTCGTCAAAAATTATGTCGATAGGCAATCCGTCCGTTTTTAAAAAGCACGTTTTGATTTCGTCTACGGTCAACGGTCTGTTTTGGGCAGGTTGCAACTTCTCTTGCGATTGCAAATACGTTTCCCCGCAAGACGCCTTTGCGAAATCCCCTACGCAAAAGGATAATTTTAAGTGGATTTTGCCCGTTTTTCGGACGTTTAACACGCGGTTTGCCACCGCCGTATCCGTCGTTACAAAAACGCCGTCACCGTTTTTTAAACGCGTTTTAGACGAGATAATAAAGGCTCTACCTTCCGTTTTTTGATAGGTTGCGCCGCCGATTTCTTTACCGTCGCGCAAAATTTTAAAAGCGTCGCCGCTCTGCGGTTTAAAACGGCTCTCCACCGTAAATTTCCCGTTGACAACCTTAACGACGCCCACTTTTTCGCCGATATGTCCCTGCACGGTGGGCGATAAAAAGCGTTTATCCTGCCCAAAAGCCAAACCTTTCGTATAATTGCCTCGATTGTACGTGCGGCGAAGATCGGAAATCGCTCCGTCCTTATCCCCCGCGCCGTCTAAAAGAGTACGGTAATAACGGACCGCCGCGGCTACGTATTCGGGGCGGCGCATACGACCTTCAATTTTAAAAGAAACAACGCCGCAATCAATGAGTTTTTGAATATCTTCTCCAACGCAAAGATCGGACAAAGACAACGCGTAATTTTTTTCGGTATTCCCGCACCGATCGTAGGCGTAAAGCTTACAAAGTCGGGAGGC
>JAZSJN010000026.1:0-5221 GCA_045534315.1 Candidatus Scatosoma sp. | reverse complement strand
AACTGCAAGAAGTATAAAAAAAATAACGAAAAGTATAATCAAATATAACCAAGGAAAAAAAATATAGTATATCTGGCATTGTACCGCATGTTCCGACCGACCACGCTCAACGACGTGGTGCGTCAAGAACATATCGTAACGGGGTTAAAAAATCAGATTGAAACGGGCAGGATCGGGCATGCCTATCTTTTCTGCGGTCCGCGCGGTACGGGGAAGACGAGTATCGCGAAAATTTTCGCGGCGTCCATTAATTGTCAGTCGCCGGTGGACGGTTCGGCTTGCGGCAATTGCGAAGCGTGTAAGGCGCTGAAAAATCCGTCTAATCTCGATATTACGGAGATCGACGCGGCGTCCAACAACGGTGTGGACGAAATGCGAGATCTGCGTGAAAAAGTGCAATATCCTCCTGTAGCGGGAAAATACAAAGTATATATCATCGACGAAGTCCATATGCTTTCGCCAGGCGCGTTCAACGCTCTTTTGAAAACGTTGGAAGAACCGCCCGCGCACGCGGTATTCATTTTGGCGACGACGGAGTCGCAAAAAATCCCTGCGACGATCCTTTCGCGGTGTATGCGTTTCGATTTTAAATTGATTCCGCAGGCGGATTTGGAAGAAAGATTGCGGTACGTATTCGACAGTATTGGTAAGACGTACGAGCCTGAGGCGATCTCGGCGATTGCGCGCGCTGGCGCGGGGAGCGTACGCGATATGCTCTCTGTGGCGGATACCTGCGTATCGTACACGAGCGGTAAATTGACGTATGCGGACGTGAATGCGGTGCTTGGTAACGCCGATTTTTCAGCAATAGCAAAGCTCTGCGCGGCGGTACTGCAAGGGGATAACGGCGATGCGTTTGAACGGACGGAAGCCTTTCTTGCTGCGGGCAAGAGCGTAGGCATGCTTTTAAAGGATGCGTTGAATTTCCTCAACGCTTGCGCGGTGGCGAAGACCTGTCGGGACGGACAAGCGATTTTGGCACTGCCCGACGATACGTATGCCGAAGTGGCGAAAATCGCCAAGGCGACGGACGGACACAGATTGCTCCGCGTGACGGAAATTTTTGCGGAAGTGGAAACTGCGCTGAAATACTCCACGACGCCTAGAATTTTATTTGAAACGGCGGTAATGAAGGCGAGTATGCCTGCCGCTGACTACGATATAGAGGCGCTTTTGGGGCGTATTGCGACTCTGGAAGATAAATTGTCGAACGGCGTGATCACGGTAAACGCAGGGGGCGTGTCCGCGTTGAATATGGATGTGCCGACGGAAACGCCTGTGAAAAAGACGGTTGAAAACCCCAAGGCGGAAAAGGAACAGGACGTAGAGTATGCGCCTGACGAGCTGTATATTCCCCCTGACGAAAGCGTGCCTCCCGATGAAACGATGACGGGCGGTTATGCGTATTTTGACGAGTCGGATGTGCCGAAAACGGAAAAGACTAAGGCGGCGCAATCGCAAGTTGCAACCACGCCCAGACCTGTTCGCGCGGCGGTGATTGGGGACGGAAAAGCAACTTTTGGAAGTTTTTTAAGAAGTTTGCGCAAAATCGCGCGTAGCGGCGTGCTCCTTACCCTTTGCATGGATTTAGAATGTGAATATGAAGGAGACAAATTCGTACTATTTACGACGAGCGATACAGTATTCCGCTCGTTGAAGAAAGAAAATCATTACGCGCTGATCGAGCAGGCGTTGACGGAAGTAGGCGTAGGGCAATTCGAACTCCGACTTCGCGGCAAGAAAGGGGATGATTTTCAGCAGGGCGTAAACGAGATTAAAGAGACGTTCGGCGGCGTGAAAGTCGAAATTAAATAACGAAAAAAATATATTACGATAGAAAAAATTGGAGGGAAAAGAAAATGGCAGGATTTAAAGGTGGTAACAATAATATGCAAAATCTGATGCGCCAAGCGCAGAAGATGCAGGAAGAAATGGAAAAGACGGCGGAGCTTTTGGACGATTGGGAAATCGTCGGCACGGCGGCGAGCGAAGCTGTGGTCGTGTATATGAACGCGAAAAAGATCATCAACGGTATCGAATTGGATGAAAGCATCGTTGATCCCACGGACGTAGAAATGTTGGAAGATTTGATCATGGCTGCGATCAACGACGGCTATGCAAAGGCGGACAAGGTCTACGAAGAAAAGATGGGCAAATACGGCGATATGGGCTCGCTTGGGGGTATGATCTAAGCGATGGATATTTTTATCGAGCCGATCGGCAAACTCGTCAACGAGTTTTCCAAACTCCCTGGGGTAGGGAAAAAGACGGCGCAACGGTATGCCTATAAAATTATCGATATGCCCGAGGCAGAGGCGCGCGCGTTTGCGGACGCTATTTTGGGGGTAAAACGCAAAGTAAAATATTGCAAAACTTGCGGAAATTTTACGGAAGAAGAAATTTGTGGGATTTGTCGTACAAGGGAGCAAAACGTGATCTGCGTGGTAAAAGAGCCTAAGGATGTAGCGGCGATTGAAAAATTGCACGAGTTTAAGGGCGTATATCACGTTTTGCACGGCGTAATCGATCCGTTGTCAGGGATAGGCCCTAACGATATCCGCATACGCGAGTTGCTCGCGCGGATTTCGGACGGCAATGTGAAGGAAGTAATTGTGGCAACCAATCCCGACGTGTCGGGGGATGCTACGGCGATGTATATCGCAAAGCTGATTAAACCGCTTGGCGTAGACGTTACCCGTTTGGCGCACGGTATTCCTATTGGCTCGGAAATTGAATACACCGACGACGTAACGCTGGCAAGGGCGTTTGTAGAGCGGAATAAACTTTAAGAAAAGGGGGAAATCCTTATGAAAATATCGGTATTAGGCTGTGGACGTTGGGGCTCGTTTATTGCGTGGTATCTTTGCAATCACGGGCACGACGTATATTCTTGGGGGCCGGAAGACGACTATTCCTATCAGGTCTTACGTGACACGGGTAAAAACGAGTACGTTGATTTGGATAGCCGTATTCGTCTTACGTGTGATCTTCAAGAGGCAATAAAACATGCGGAAACGATCATTATTTCTATTTCTTCGCAGGGCTTGCGCGGGTTTATGAAACGTATTACCGAATTTGACGTTTCCAAGAAAGATTTCGTTCTTTGCATGAAAGGGATCGAGGTATCGACGGGCTGTCGCCTGTCGCAGGTATTGACCGAAAGCGGTATCGATCCGCAAAAGATCGCGGCATGGGTAGGCCCTGGACATATTCAGGCGTTTACCGCGGGGATTCCCAACTGTATGGTCATCGATTCGGCGAATCCCGAATTAAAAGTGCGGCTTGCAAACGAGTTTAAGAGCGATTTGATCCGTTTTTATTACGGCGAAGATATGATCGGTACGGAACTTGGCGCGGCGGCAAAAAACGTCATGGGTATCGTGGCGGGAGTTTTGGACGGTTGCGGATACGTGGCGCTTAAAGGCTCGTTGATGACGCGTGGCGCGCGTGAAGTTGCGCGACTGATCAAGGCGATGGGCGGTAACGAACTTTCCGCATACGGTTTGGCGCATTTAGGGGATTACGAGGCGACGCTGTTTAGCGAATTTTCACACAACCGTAAATACGGCGAAATGTTGGTACAAGACGCGAAGTTTAACAAATTGGCGGAAGGTGTGCCGACGGCGGCGGCGATGAAGGCGCTCGGTGAAAAGTACGGCGTGGATTTGCCGATTACCAACGCGGTGCACGAAATTTGTTACGGCGAAAGCAACGAACCTTATCGCGTACGCTGTATGAAAGTATTAGCAAAGCTTTTTGAAAGAGATACAAAATCGGAATTTTATTCGTAATATAAAAATGGGATACATACCCCGACGGAAAACGTCGGGGTTTTTGTTTGTATAAAAAAGTACCAAAAAACGCAATATGTTTTTATGTGGAAAATTAAGATATTCGACGGAGATGGTAAGAACCGTGACGAGAGAGAAACTTGCTTTCCGAAAACGGGCAAAAATGATCAAACGGTGGGGGCAGATACGCGATGACGGGGAAAAATAAGAAAAATCAAAACGAAAATTATATACAGTACGTTCATTCGTTTGATCCCCCCACGCAGCATTTTAAAAACTGTTTTCGCGCATTTTTGGTGGGTGGATTAATCTGTAGCATAGGACAGTGTATTCGGGTGGTTTTGGAACAGACGACAGCTCTTAGCGGCGACGAGCTTGCATCGGCAGTCAGCGTGCTGTTGATCTTTTTGGGTACTTTGCTGACGGGGCTTGGCGTATATGATCGAATTGGCCGCAATGCGGGCGCGGGCTCGATCGTGCCGATTACGGGATTTGCCAACAGCGTGGCGTCACCTGCAATTGAGTTTAAGACGGAAGGGCTGGTGTACGGGCTTGCGGCGAAGATGTTTACCGTGGCAGGACCGATTATCGTATACGGCGTTCTGGCAGGGGCTGCCGTGGGGATCGTATATCTATTTTTATAAAAAGGGCAGGGACGGTACGCAACGAATGCAAACGATAATTTTTAAAAATAAGCCGCGAATTGTGGCAACGGGGACGATTGCAGGTCCGAAAGAATGCGCGGGCGTAATCGGTAAATACGTCGATAAAACGTTGACGGACGATATGTTTGGGGAAAGTACCTACGAAAAGGCAGAGTGCAAAATGCTTTCGTATGCGATTTCAAGGACGATTGAAAACGCAGAAATGCAAGAAACGGACGTGGATTTGCTCATTTCGGGGGATTTGCTCAATCAAATTATTTCGGCGAGCTTTGCCGCGCGCGATTTTGAAACTCCGTTTTTAGGGGTGTATAGCGCATGTTCGACAATGTCGGAAAGCATGGCGGTAGCGGCGGCCTTCGTCAATGCTGGTTATTATAAAAACGTTGTAGCGGCGACGGGCAGCCATTTTTCTTCGGCAGAACGGCAATATCGTTATCCTTTGGAACTTGGCAATACTCGCCCGCCACAATCGCAATGGACGGTTACGGGGGCGGGTGGTTGCATAATCGCGCCCAAAGGCGGAAATATTGCAATCACAGCAGCGACCTTTGGTAGAGTTGTCGATTTTGGAATAACGGACGTGAACAATATGGGCGCGGCGATGGCGCCTGCGGCTGCGCATACGATTTTGACGCATTTGCGGGAAATGGGGCGGAGCGTGTCCAATTACGATTTAATTTTGACAGGAGATTTGGGGGCACTCGGCAGTCGTATTTTGAAAGATCTCACGTGGGAAAAGGGCGTAGATAGGCAAAAAAATCACAT
>JAZSJN010000137.1:0-2553 GCA_045534315.1 Candidatus Scatosoma sp. | reverse complement strand
ACTTCTTCGGGTTCTACCAACGTATCGGGGCGATGCAACAACAGAATATCGATATATTCGGTATTCAAACGTTTCAAACTACTTTCCACGGACGAGATAATATGCTCCTTGGAAAAATCGAACCCGACAATTTTGCCGTTTTCGTCCTTATGGATCCCGCACTTCGTTTGTAAAATATAATCCTTGCGGTTTACGCCAAGATCACGGATCGCAACGCCGAAAACCTTCTCGCTGTTCCCCGCTCCGTACACGTCCGCAAGATCGAACATGTTTACGCCCGCGCCCATTGCCTCCACCATGACTTTTTCCGTCTGCTCCAAAGGCTTGTCCGCAATACGCATACAACCCATCACGATCGACGATGCGTACATGTCCCGTAAAGTACAATATTTCATAGAGTTTCCCCCTTATTTCATTTAATTCTTTTTCATAGCAAACAATGCCTATTCCTTAAACGGCGCGTAATATTCCTTGCCTTTTTCGTAAGACACTCTGCCTTGCATATAATCGACAAGTTCACGGATAAAGTTTTCCCCATCCGCCTTTTTTACCGCGACGGTAAAGGAAACTTTTTCGCCGTAATCGGTGGAAAGAAGGGTACAGGTATGCGACGAAAGATATTTTTGCGCGCCGTCTATCCCCGTATAATCGACGGTGATCGTATATTCTTCGCACATTTCCAAAAGTCGAATATCTGCGCCGTCAAGATTTTCCGCCGCCGAAGACGAATAGGCGCGCACAAGCCCGCCCGCGCCAAGTTTTACCCCGCCGAAATACCGCACGACCGCCACCGCCGTTTCAAACAGCTTTTTCGCCTTTAATACTTCCAAAATCGGCACGCCTGCCGTACCTTGCGGTTCACCGTCGTCCGAAAAACGTTGCAAATGCCTTGTCTTGTCCGAGATAAAGGCATAACATACGTGGGTAGCAAGCGAGTGCATGGAACGGATCTCCGCGATAAAAGCGCGCGCCTCTTCTTCGCTTTCCACGTGCGCGGAAAAGGTGATAAATCGGGATCTTTCTATGATTTTTTCGCTCTCGTGACGGGAAAATACCGTCCGTACCGATTTTTCCATTTTCCGCTCCTTTTGCTTACTTTCGTCCATTATAACACACGCGCGCGGTCTTGTCAATAAAGCGAGCGGCGAAACTTTCTTCCGCCGCTCCGTTTTTGTTTATTTTACCACCACTTTCAGGTGCACTTTTTTACCCTTATGCAATACGAATTCGTTTGCAGGAATCGGCATATTAGGATCAGTAACTTTCGTTTCGTCCACCGAAACGCCGCCCTGCTCGATCAAACGTCTTGCTTCACCCTTCGATTTGGCTACGCCTGCCGCCACCATCGCGTCTACGACCGTAGCTACGTCCGAAACTTCCTTTGTCAAAAGTTCCGCGTCTGCGCCACCGAACGCCGCTTTTGCTTGGCTCTGCGCCAAGTTCGCCTTTTCTTCGCCGTGCACTTCTTTCGTCAATTCGTATGCAAGCACTTCCTTTGCCTTATTGATACGCTCGTCGCGGTGCGCGCAGAGCTCTTCGATCTGTTCCAAGGGCAGGAACGTGAGCAATTTCATGCACTTTTCCACGTCTTCGTCCGCGATATTGCGCCAATATTGATAAAATTCGTACGGCGTGGTCTTATTTTCGTCCAACCAAACTGCGCCCTTTGCCGTCTTACCCATTTTCTTACCGTCCGAGGTCGTCAAAAGGGTGAACGTCATCGCGTAAGCAGGCTTTTGTTCCTTAACGCGAATCAAGTTCGCGCCTGCCAAAATATTGCTCCATTGATCGTCGCCGCCAAGTTCCAGCTGGCAACCGTATTTTCTGTAAAGCACCAAGAAGTCATAACCTTGCATCAACATATAGTTGAATTCCAAGAAGGACAACCCGCGTTCCAAACGCTGTTTAAAACATTCCGCGCGCAGCATGGTGTTCACGGAGAAATGCGCGCCGATCTCACGCAAAAATTCGATGTAATTGAGATCGAGCAACCAATCGCCGTTGTCTACAACGATCGCCGCGTTTTCCCCTTCAAAATCGATAAAGCGCGCCATTTGTTTTTTAAAACATTCGACGTTGTGACGGATCGTTTCCTTGGTCATCATAGAACGCATATCCGTTCTGCCCGACGGATCGCCGACCATCGCCGTACCGCCACCGATCAAAATGATAGGTTTATGCCCCGCCTGCTGCATGTGATGCATGGCGATCAACTGCATAAAATGCCCCACGTGCAACGAATCCGCCGTAGGATCGAACCCGATATAAAAAGGCACGCTTTCTTTGCCAAGCTTTTCATATAATTCTTCTTCGTATACCGTTTGTTTTACAAATCCTCTCGCACGGAGAGTGTCCATTACGTTTGCCATAACGTATTTTCTCCTTCTCTCTCAACCTGCATAGCAGGTTTTTAATCCTTCCTATTCAATTTACACTTTTTTCCCTTTTTTGTCAAGCGTTTTGCGAGAATTTCATAACGAACGCCCCCTTTTTTCGCCCGCCGCGCCCAAAAAGCAGAAAAACTTGCCAAATTCTGTCTTATATGATAAAATA
>JAZSJN010000144.1:0-8384 GCA_045534315.1 Candidatus Scatosoma sp. | reverse complement strand
AAAAGCGCATGCCGCATTCAATCGTCATCAGATACGAGCCATACGGCAACAATTCCGCCTCACGCGCCGTAATGCTATCTTTTACAGCGCCGCAGTACCCTTCCGCATACGCTTTGAAGAGATTGATGTCAAAATGTACTTTGGTTAGATCCTTTTCGTCCTCAGCCGCCGTGGACGCGCCGAAACGAATAGAATCGCCGAAGTCAAACAGCATTGAACCGGGCATAATCGTATCAAGATCAATAACCGCGCGCGCCGCGCCCGTTTCTGCATCCATTAAGATATTATTCAATTTGGTGTCGTTGTGCGTTACACGCAAGGGCAGCGAACCGTCTTTCAGCCCTGCCATCGCAATCCCATACGTGTTTTCATGGGAAAGGATAAAATCAATTTCTTCCTTACATTCTTTAGCGCGACCGAGTTTATCTTCTTCAAGAGCCGCTTTAAAATCCGCAAAACGTTTGGGAGTATCGTGGAAACGCTTGATCGTTTCCGTGAGTTTGGACGCGTCGAACTGAGCAAGATAATTTTGGAATTCACCAAACGCCTTACCCGAATTTTTAAAAACTTCAATATCACTTGCACTTTGATAGGTCACGGTATTTTCAATAAAATCGTACACACGGTAGCAATCTGCGCCCTTCAAGAAAGATTTTCCGTCTTTCGTAGGAACAACGTTCAACGTTTCGATGCCGCGCGATTGCAAATGCTCGGTAACGCCAACGATATTTGCCATAAGGCTATCGGGATCGTTAAATACGCGCGTATTCATCTTTTGCATAATATAACGTTTTTCCGTCGTGGTTACGAGCAACGTCAAATTGATATGCCCTTCGCCGTAAGGACAGATCTCCGTCACCTCGCCTTGCAAGCAAAAATTTTCCGCTACGCTTTTATATTCGTTCATATATTCCGACATAATAATTCTCCTTTTGTGATGTTTTCTTTATTATACTATTTGTTTTATAAATTACAATAGTGATTATTTCCGCTTTTTTTGGTATTCTTTCGCAGAAATTAAAAATGAAATAATAAAACAAACGCAAAAACGGTTTACAAATTTCTTTTCATTTGTTATAATGCATGTATGAACAAAGATACGACTACCGTAAAAAAATTTTATATGCACAAGATTTCGAATTTGCTCAACGTGCAAAAAATCGTAACCATTCATTATCAGACGTTGGGAAAAAACTACGTTTTTCCCGAAGAAAAACACGATTTTTGGGAAATCAATTACGTTGATAAGGAAAACGTATATATTGGCATTGACGGCGAAAAAATAGAGTTAAAACAAGGCGAAATCATCTTTATCAAGCCCAACCAGCCCCATTTTGTTGAGAGCGGAAATAAAGAACCCAACCTTTTTATCATATCCTTTTCCTGCCGATCGGAGTCTATGAATTTTTTCGGGGATAAAAAATATACCGTGCCCGAAAATTTCCGATACCTTTTGCAAAATATTATGTCGGAAGCGGAACACACCTTTGATTTGCCCGATTTCGACCCGCATCTCAACGAATTACGATTGAAAGAAAACCCCAATCTCGGTGGCGAGCAGATCATTAAAAATTCTTTGGAAACGTTGTTGATCTATATGCTGCGAAACGCGCAAAAACGTTCTTCTTCTCAGGAGTTTTTTGTTTCGAAAATTGCTGATTCATCCGAATTGGAAGATGAAATCGTGCGAATTTTACGTTCTAAAATTTACGGCAAATTTACCCTTGCCGATCTTAGCAACGAACTGCATTACGGCACGACGCGGCTCTGCACCTTTTTCAAAGAAAAAACAGGAAAAAGTATCTATCAAACCTATCTAAAATTAAAGATTGACGAAGCCAAAAAGCTGATACGAAAAAATAAATCTTTTGCCGATATTACCGATTTGCTTTGTTTTGATTCCATATCCACTTTCGCGTTTGTCTTTAAAAAACACGTCGGTATGACGCCTAGTGAATATAGAAACAGTATAAAATAACGAAAAACGAACTCTTGTGAGTTCGTTTTTTTAAATCGTATTGATTTTTCCGTTGTCAATATAAAACACTCTGTCAGCAATCTGCAAAGCAGCTGGACGATGGGTTACGATCAAACAGGTTTTTCCTTGTAAGCCCTTGATATTTTCAAGCAACTTCTTTTCCGTTTCGCTATCAAGTGCAGATGTCGCTTCGTCCAACAATAAGATTGGACGTTTGGACAGAATTGCCCTTGCCACCGCCAAACGTTGCAACTGTCCTTCCGACAGACCTGCGCCCTTTTCTAACAGAGGCGTCTCCAACCCCTGCGGCAGATCATATACAAATTCTGCGCAAGCCGTTTTTAAAGCGTTTGCAATATCTTCTTTTTGTTGTTCAGGGGTGGTTTCAGGGGCAAAAAAATTCAAGTTTTCGTAAATCGTGCCAGAGAACAAGAAATTCCCTTGTGGTACGTACGCAAACAGCTCACGATGCACCGCGGATAATTCTATCGTATTTTTACCGTCAAAATCCCCGCAAAGCTCTACTTTGCCGTCCGTAGAATGATAGACGTTGAGTAGGAGTTTAAAAATCGTACTTTTCCCTGCGCCCGATGGACCGGTAAGGCAGATGATTTCGCCTTTATTGATACGAGCAATTGCTCCGTCAAACACATTTTCACGATCGTAGGAAAAATATATTTTTTCAAAAGAAATCGCGCGCAGATTTTCATACAAGTCGTCTTGATTTTTCGTTTCCAAAAGGGCGTCCGTCGGCAAATTGTCCAATTCAGCCAAGCGTTCACCGCTGGCAAGACGAGTATAATACACGGGAATAATCGACGAAAAGCCCGTCAACGGCTGTTGCATCTGCATTAAGAGTAAAATAATCGAAAGCATTGCACCGTAATCCGCCTGCGGCGAGCGGTAAATAGTGACACTGCAAAGAATTACCGCCAGAATTAAACCAGAATTGCTAAGCAAAGAAAACAGAGCGTTCATCATTGCGCGTAAAACGTTACGTTTCATGCGGTTTTGATAATAGACGTCAGAAAGCCCGTTCACTTTTTGCTCGCTACGATCTTCTACGCCGTACGCCTTGACGGTGAGAATAGAACCCAGCCCCTCTTGCATATAAGAACGTACTTCACCGTCTGCTTGCAAAACGTTCTTATGACATATTTTTAGTTTGTTACGGAAGAGCGCTGCTAGCCCGCCAAAAACGCAACCGCAAACGACGTACAGCAGCGTAAATTTCCAGTTCAAGGTAATCAGCGCCACAATCGCGCCCACGCATTGTACGAGCATCCCTGCCAACGTCGGGACAAAACCGACCGTGTCCACGGTGACTTCTTGCACGTCAGACGTCAAACGGTTGATGAGTTCGCCGCTGTGGTATTCTTCGTGAATTCTTCCGTAATCGGAACGCAAAATTTTTGCATACAATCTCGTGCGAATAGTACTAAACATTTTACTGCGGAGTTTTTCCGAGAAAAACCCGTCCAACGTTTTAAACAGGACGCGGAGTAAAACTAAGCCCAAAAGACAGACGGAAAAAATTAACAGAGCATCTTTATTTTTTTGATCGGCACTGTTGACAAGATAACGCACAATGTACGCAAATAGCAAGGAAAAAAGCACCGAACATACGCTTAAAACGGTCAATCCAAAAATACCCTTTCCGTACGGACGGGTTTCTTTTTTTAACCAAAGTTTTCCGTTTTGCTGTGCTTTTTCTTTACGCATGTATTACATATCCTATGTGTTTTTCTTTACGCTTTCTTTTTACGAAAAGGACGAAATATCTTTTTTATTCCGCCGACTACTTTCGCCTTGATCCGCACGAAAAAACGGCGTTTCTTATATGTTTTTAAGCGTTTTTTAACGTATTTAAAGTATTTTTCATCCGTACATAAAACGTGCTTATTTTTACGGTAAAATTCCGTTAAAACACCGATTACGGCTTCTTCGGGAACGTTTTCGTCTGCATAACAATTATCCCCGCGAATAATATAGCCGTTTTCCGTTAAAGATAAAACGCGGTGCAACACGTAATCGTTGCCGCGCTTGTACAAAGCGACGTCTAGCGGCTGTAAACGCCCCGTCTTCGGGCGTACGATAATGGTGTCGCGGCGGTTTTTAAGCATAGGCAACATACTGACGCCGACGGTCGGACCAACGTACAACCCTTTTTCGTTAAGTACGTCTTCTATTTTGTGTTTTTGCGTTTCTGTTGGTTTCATATTATTCGGTAAAACCGTTGCGCTCCAAGACATCCGTAAAACGTTTTACGTCCGTTTCCGCAAGACCCCTTTCCACGTTGTATTCATTACAGAGCGCGTCCACGCCCTCTTCGACGGTATGTTCTTCGGAAAAAAACTTCCATAAAAACGCTCCCGTTGCGTTCATGTTGATCATGCCGTGAAATTCTTTACTGCGTTCGCCGACGGGCACAACCACGTGTTCGCCACCAACCTGTCTGATCACAAATCCGTTTTTGATTTTCATAATTCTCTTCCTTATTCGTCTTTCTTGTATTGCGTATACGACTGTCCAGTCAAAGCAGTAAACGAAGTTTCAACCGCTTTTTTGGATATATCGCATTTCAATAAATACGCGGGTATTTTTGCAATAAGTCGATCGATCATATCCAAAGTGGCAATCGTTTCTTTTTCCACAGTCGGCATTAAAACCTGCCCAAATAAACGCAAAGAAGTTTCCGAGGGGGTCAAGCGTACGATTTCATTTTCTTTTGCCTGTTCAATAAAGCAAAGTCCTTTTAACGGAGCAGAATATTTTCCGCCCCAGTTTTCCTTACCACGCCAAGGCGTACCATGGACGATAAATCCATTTTCGGCTTCTTCCAAAATCGGCTTGTCGCCGTTTACAATACGGCAATTTTTAAGATTTTCCATCCAAAGCCGTGTGTGCGTGGATTTTCCCGTGCCACTTCGTCCCAAAAAAGCATAGCCATTGCCGTCAAACTCCAGCACCGACGCATGCAAAAGCATACGCTGAAAACGGGGCAATTGCAAACAAATGCTTCTATACAAGCAGATATTTTCAATATATCCGTCCGAAAAACCTACAGATTGCGCTTTTTCTTGCGCAAATTCTTCCTTGGTTACGCTCGCCGTTATATCGACAGGCAAATTTTGATCCGCGGAAAGATATTCCCGACAGAACTTCGCCGTATATTCATATTGATTATTTATCTGTACGCGCAAGTTCGCTATATCGTAAATCATACCTTTCCGTTTCCTAATATTGCCGTGTTTTGGTCTATTTTACGCCTTAATCGGTTGGGGATATTCTACGCCAAACGTTTCTGCCGTCACCGATTTCATTTTTTGTTCTGCCATCGGTTTATCGTACCAATCCGTCTTTACGTTTGCGATCTCGTCCACCGTTTCCATGCCCTCGATCACCTTACCAAACGCCGCGTACTGACCGTCGAGATAGTCCGCGTCATCGTGCATTACGAAGAATTGCGAACCTGCCGAATCAGGATGCTGCGCGCGCGCCATAGACAAAACGCCGCGTACGTGCGCAATATCGTTTTGCGCAAAGCCGTTGGAAGAAAACTCCCCTTTGATATGATAACCGGGGCCGCCCGTACCTCTGCCGTCCGGATCACCGCCTTGGATCATAAATCCTGCGATGACGCGGTGAAAGATTACACTGTTATAAAACCCTTTGTTTACAAGGGAAAGGAAATTATGCACCGTATTGGGGGCTTTTTCAGGATAAAGTTCCGCTTTGAACGTCTTTCCGTTTTCCATTTCAAACGTTACGATAGGATTGCTCATAATTACCTGCCTTTTATTCTTCGTATTTTTCCACTTTTACGTTGGCTTCGTTGAAAAGCTGCAACGAGAATTCGTCGGGATAACCATTTTTATAAACGACGCGCGTAATACCTGCATTGATAATAATCTTCGCGCATATTACGCAAGGTTGATGCGTACAATAAAGGGTTGCGCCGTTAATATTGATACCAAAGCGCGCTGCTTGAATTACCGCATTTTGCTCGGCGTGTACGGCAAAACAAAGCTCGTGTTGCGTGCCGCTGGGAATATTGAGTTTTCTGCGCAAACACTCCCCTTTTTCTTCACAACTTTTAATGCCCGCAGGCGCGCCGTTGTAGCCCGTAGCCATTACCCGTTTATCCTTTACGATCACAGCGCCTACGTGGCGGTTGACCTGATAACAGCTTGACCAAGTTGCAACCGTTTCGGTGAGTTCCATAAAACGCTTGTCCCATTTGTCCATCGCCATAAAAACAATGCTCCTTTTATCATCAGTATTTCAATATACATTATAACACCTTTTTTTTCGAAATGCAATCCTTATAAAAAGATTTTTAGGATTTGTAAAGCTTTTTCTTTTATTTTTATAAAAAAAGATGGAAATTTTATCCTAAAAAATGCATTTTTCTTGTTTTTTTCTGTTTCATTTTATCCATAAATAGGTTATAATATATTCGTAAAAATAATGCGGCGGTTTGCTGCCAAAGATTTCGGAGGATTTATTATGAATATCAAACCTTTATTCGACAAAGTTGTCGTTGAAAGCGTCAGCGTTGAAGAAAAGACTAAGAGCGGTTTTTATCTCCCCTCTTCCGCACAGGAAAAACCCCAGACCTGTCTGGTTGTTGCCGTTGGGCCTGGTGGCGTTATCGACGGAAAAGAAGTTTTTATGCAGGTAAAAGTTGGCGATAAGGTGCTTTGCTCTAATTACGCAGGCTCGAATTTTAAGGTAGACGGCAAGGAATTTACCATTTTGAAACAGAGTGATATTCTCGCTGTCGTAGAAGACTAAATATAAATGGAAAGGTTTTAAGGAGAGATTATTATGGCTAAACAGATTAAATACGGAGAAGACGCAAGAAAAGCATTGGAAACGGGCGTAAACGTTTTGGCGGATACCGTCAAAATCACACTCGGTCCTAAGGGCAGAAACGTAGTACTCGATAAAAAATTCGGCGCACCCCTTATCACGAACGACGGCGTTACGATCGCAAAAGAGATCGAACTCAACGACCCTTTTGAAAATATGGGCGCACAGCTTGTAAAAGAAGTTTCGACGAAAACGAACGACGTTGCGGGCGACGGTACGACGACAGCTGTCGTTTTGGCGCAAGCAATCGTTCGCGAAGGATTGAAAAACCTTGCGGCAGGCGCAAATCCCATTATTTTGAAAGAAGGTATCAAAAAAGCGGTTGACGCTACGGTTGAACACCTGAAAGGCATTTCCAAAGCGGTTGAAAGTAACAAAGCAATCGAACAGACTGCGTCCATTTCCGCGGGCAACCCCGAAGTTGGCGCTTTGATTGCGAAAGCGATGGAAATTGTCGGTAAAGACGGCGTTATCACCGTAGAAGAAGGCAAATCCATGAACACCGAACTGAGCACGGTAGAAGGTATGCAGTTTGACCGCGGCTATGCGTCGGCGTACATGGTTACCAACACCGATAAAATGGATGCGGTTATGGAAAACCCCTACATCTTGATTACTGATAAAAAGATTTCCAGCTTACAGGAAATTCTGCCCGTGATCGAACCCCTTGCACAGCAAGGCGCAAAGCTTTTGATCATCGCGGAAGACGTAGAAGGCGACGCGTTGGCTGCCTTGATCGTGAACAAATTGAAAGGCGTATTTAATTCCGTTGCAGTAAAAGCCCCCGGGTTTGGCGACAGAAGAAAGGAAATGCTCCGCGATATTGCAATCTTGACGGGCGGCGAAGTAATTTCCTCCGATCTTGGCTTGGATTTCAAAGAAGTTACGCCCAATATGCTTGGTAGAGCGTCCAGTGTACGCGTTGACAAAGAAAATACGACGATCGTTGGCGGCGCAGGCGACGCGGAAGACATCAAAGCGCGCATCGCATCTATCAAAGCGCAGATCGCGGAAACGAAGTCCGATTACGATAGAGAAAAATTGCAAGAACGTCTTGCAAAGTTGGCGGGCGGCGTTGCGGTAATCAGCGTAGGCGCGGCAACCGAAGTAGAAATGAAAGAAAAGAAACTTCGTATCGACGACGCTTTGGCGGCTACTCGCGCGGCGGTTGAAGAGGGTTACGTTCCCGGCGGCGGCAGCGCGCTCCTTTCTGCTGTTCCCGCAGTTAAGAAGTTGGTTGCAAGTCTTAACGGCGACGAAAAGACGGGCGCAAGCATTGTTTTGAAAGCGTTGGAAGAACCGATCAGACAAATTGCGAAGAACGCAGGTTTAGACGGCTCGGTTATCGTTGACAAAGTGCTTTCTTCGAAGAAAGCAAACTTCGGTTTCGACGCGCTGAACAATAAATATTGCGACATGGTTGAAAGCGGTATCATTGACCCTACGAAAGTTACCCGCTCGGTTCTCCAAAACGCGGCGTCCGTTGCCTCCACTCTCCTTACGACGGAAAGTATCGTAACGGATATTCCTA
>JAZSJN010000037.1:0-10203 GCA_045534315.1 Candidatus Scatosoma sp. | reverse complement strand
TAACCGTGCTTTCCTGCGTGGAAGCGACAAGAGCGCCCTGACGAAGACGTCTTTTTCTCTTTCTGTTCTTGGTTTCAGCTTTATGGTTCTTACCGCTGTGGGAACGGTTTACTTTACCCGAACCGGTAAGCCAGAAACGCTTTTTCGTACTGCTATGAGTTTTCTGTTTAGGCATATTTTTATCCTCCGAATTTTTTTACAATTTTAATATTTCTAAGCTTGTCCTTGCGGAAAAGCATAGCTTTTCTTTTTTATTTTGCGGGAGAAAGAATCATCAAAATGTTTCTGCCTTCCGTCTTGGGCGCTTTGTCCATAACCCCCTTGCCGCCAACCATATCGAAGAAACGGTTCATGACGTCAATACCCATCGCCGCGTGCGCCTGCTGTCTGCCGCGCATACGAATCGACACCTTCACTTTGTTACCGTCGCCGAGCATTTCCATCGTCTTTTTCGCCTTGACGTTAAGATCGCCTACGTCGATCGTCATCGAAAGATAAATTTCTTTCAATTCAACGACTTTCTGGTTTTTGCGGTTTTCCTTTTCGCGCTTTGCCTGCTCAAACTTGAACTTTCCGTAGTTCATAATTTTGCATACGGGGGGAACGGCGTTCGGGGAAATCTTCACAAGATCCAAATCCGCCTCTTCCGCAATACGGAGTGCCTCCGTCGCGCTCATAATACCGAGCTGTTCGCCTTCTGCCGAGATGACTCTCACTTCTTTATCACGAATTTCTTCGTTGATCTGATGCTGGTCTTTAATGGTCGTATACCTCACAACAAAAATTAAAGGGTCGCTTTTACACAAGCAACCCTTTTTACGCATAATCATCCCCGCTTTACTGCGGTAAGAAAAATTATCGAGCCGTACCGATTACAACCGCACGGCGAGAAGGTTCGCTTCTGCTTAGCCTAATTATATTAACACAAAGCAAACCGACTGTCAAGTAATTTTTTATGTTTTTTTAAACTTTTTTGGAATTTTTTTGATTTATTTTTCGATTGCGTCCGCTAAATATCGCGCGATATTTGCAAGCTCGATTTCCATGCGTTCGCGCATGGGTTGTGGCGTTTGGGGTTGAATATTGGTTTCAAGGGAAATAACGCCTTTGTAGGATATATCCCGCAAACCGCGGATAAAGCCGTCCCAATTCGTTTCGCCTTGGAATGGAATCAAATGGCGATCCTGCCCATAGCGATCGTCGTGGATATGCAACGCCGCAAGATCATCCCCTAGCAAGGTAATCGCCTCGTAAATATCCCCTTTTTCCGAATTAAAATGTCCCACGTCCAAACACGCCTTTACGTGCGCGTCATTAATTTCCAAAAGAAGTTTTTTGATGTTTTTGACGTAAGAAAAAGCGGAATGTTTTGGGAAAGGCATATTCTCCAAACAAATGGTAACGTCACAATCGCGCGCATCGGACGCAAGCGATAACAACATTTGTTTGTTGATCGCAAAATCTTCGTCTTCAACGTACGGTTCGCCAAGGTACAAGCAAGGCATAAACGGATGTACGATCACCCGTTTACAACCAAGGTATTTTGCACCGAGAATACACTTTTTAAAATATTCGATCGTTTGCGCTCTGCCGTCTGCCGTTAAATCGTCCACGTGCGGCCAAGTGCCGTGCAATTGATGAATGATAAGACCGTTCTTTTCGGCACAGTTTTTGACTTTGGTAAGATACCCTTCAAACTCGTCGTCCGACATTTTATACAGCGGCGAATTTTTATAATTTCCAAGCTCTTGATAATCAATCCCGTCGTAGCCGTGCGCTTTCATCAACGCCATGCCTTGCTCGTAATCTTCAATTCCAAAATATGGCGTAGAAATAATACCCGTTTTTAACATAATCCCCCCATACGTGTCGCGATGAGCCCCTTTTTTACGACTTTTATTCCGCGCTCGCTTGTTCCGCAAGATAACGCGCAACCCCTGCAAGCGCGCGTTGCATTTGTTCGCGCATGGGTTGCGGCATACCCAAAGAAATTTGCGTTTCCAAAGATATTACGCCCTTGAAACGAATCTCCTTTAAACCGCGAGCAAAACCTTTCCAATCGATCAAGCCCTGAAAAGGCAACAAGTGCCGATCTTGCCCAAACGCACTGTCGTGGACGTGCAACGCCGCCAAATGATCGCCAAGCAAGCAAATCGCGCCGTATATATCCGTCCCCACCGCCTCGAAATGTCCCGTGTCCAAGCAAGCCTTGATATAGGGATCGTTGACTCCGTCAAGCACTTTTTTGATACTCTCGATATAAGACATAATCGTACCTTGCGGGGCTGCTACGTTTTCCACGCAAACCGTAACCCCGTGATCTTTTGCAAAGGGTGCGAGTTGTTTAAACAAACGGATATTAAGTGCGATTTCTTCTTCGCTGGGCGTATTCGTTAATAAACCGGGCATAAAAGGATGCACGACGATTTTCGGACAGCCCAAGCATTTCGCGCCTACGATACTGCGTTTAAACTCTTCCATTTGCTTTTGGCAACCTTCTTCCGTCGCAAAATCCACACAGGGAAACGCACCGTGTAATTGATGAATTTCCAGCCCGTATTTCTCGGCGGTCTGCCTTACCTTGCTCAGGTAATTCTTCCTTTCTTCGTCCGACATTTTCAATAAGGGAGAATTGGGCACGCTGGCAATTTCTTGATAATCAAACCCGTCGTAGCCGTGTTCTTTCATCAACGCCATGCCTTGTTCGTAATCGTCAAAGCCGAAATACGCGTCTGATTGAATACCGATTTTTAACATAACTTTCCCTGATTAAAACGCGGTTTTTTCGGCAATATCGTTCACTACGGTAGCGATAAATTCATCCGCTTCGATTGCGCCAATATCCCCTTTGTCACGACGACGTACGGCAACCTGACCCGCTTCCATTTCCTTTTCGCCTACGACAAGCATATAAGGCACTTTTTCCATCTGCGCTTCGCGGATCTTATAGCCGATCTTTTCGCTGCGGTCGTCCACACTTACACGAATACCCTTTTCTTTCATCTTTTCGCAAAGCTCGTTTGCGTACGCGATCTGACGATCGGTAATCGGCAGGATCTTGACCTGCACGGGCGCAAGCCATACGGGGAATTTGCCCGCAAAGTGTTCGATAAGGATACCGATGAAACGTTCAATTGAGCCGAATGCTACGCGGTGTACCATGATCGGGCGGTGTTTTGCACCGTCTTCGCCCACGTATTCCATCTCGAAACGCTGGGGCAACTGGAAGTCGAGCTGGATCGTACCGCATTGCCACGTTCTGCCGATAGAGTCTTCCAAATGGAAGTCGATCTTCGGACCGTAGAACGCGCCATCCCCTTCGTGGACCACGAAATCAAGTCCCAAATCGATGAGCGCGTTACGCAGGGATTCGGTTGCGATTTCCCAATCTTCGTCGCTACCCATGCTGTTTTCAGGGCGAGTGGAAAGTTCCACGTGGTATTTAAAGCCAAACAACGTATAAACTTCGTTGATCAGACGCACAACGCCTTTAATTTCGTCCTTAATCTGTTCGCGCGTCATAAAGATATGCGCGTCGTCTTGCGTAAAGCAACGAACGCGGAACAAGCCGTGCAATTGCCCCGATTTTTCGTGACGGTGCACAAGACCAAGTTCGCCCATACGGATAGGCAAATCTTTATAGCTGTGCGGTTCGTTTTTATAAACCAAGATACTGCCGGGGCAGTTCATAGGTTTGATTGCGAAATCTTCTTCGTCCACTTTCGTCGTGTACATATTGTCGCGATAATGGAACCAATGCCCCGACGTTTCCCAAAGGGTACGATTGAGCATAATGGGCGTTTGGATTTCCACATAACCTTCTCTGGTGTGGATCTGACGCCAATACTCTACGAGCGTGTTTTTCAAAACCATACCGTTGGGCAGGAAGAAAGGCAAGCCTTTGCCTTCGTTCATAATCGCAAACAGTTTGAGTTCTTTGCCAAGTTTCGTATGGTCGCGCTTTTTCGCTTCTTCCAGCATGGTAAAGTACGCGTCCATTTCGTCCTTTTTCGCAAATGCCGTACCGTAGATACGAGTGAGCATCTTGTTATGCTCGTCGCCACGCCAATACGCGCCTGCAATACTCGTCAATTTAAACGCTTTGATCTTACCCGTCGAAGGAAGGTGCGGGCCGCGGCAAAGGTCGATAAAATTGCCCTGTTTATAGAAAGAGATCGTTTCCCCTGCGGGCAAATCCTGAATAAGTTCCACTTTATAATCTTCACTGAAACTTTCCATAAGCTTAATCGCTTCATCTCTGGGCAGCGTAAAGCGTTCGATCGGCAGATTGGATTTGATAATCTTCTGCATTTCGCTTTCCACCTTCGCAAAGTCGGATTGCGCGATCGGCGTTACGAAATCCACGTCGTAATAATATCCGTTGTCGATCACAGGCCCAATGGACAGTTTGCAGGTAGGATAGATCGTTTTAAGCGCCTGCGCCAAAACGTGTGCGCATGTATGACGGTATACTTGTAAGCCTTCTTTATCCTTCAGCGTTACAATTTCGAGGTTGTCCCCTTCTTTCAATTCGTGAGAAAGATCGACCAGTTCGCCGTTTACTTTCGCGCAGATCGCATTTCTGGCAAGACCTTCCGAGATCGCCTGCGCCGCCATGAAAGCGGTTGCGTTTTCAGCGACTTCTAAACCGTCGCCGCTTTTGAGAAAAATCTTCATAAGTGGTTCTCCTTTATGTATCTTATCATTATTATTTTCTAGTTTTACGAACAAAATAAAAGTCCTTAAACTCTCCCCATGGAAAGTTTAAGGACGCAAAATTTGCGCGGTTCCACCTTAATTGCCGTGGCATGCCACGACCGCTCATTTTCTTATTCGTTTGAAAAACGCAAAGTGGTTTCGCCTTTCGCCTACGCCTATCCACCTTACAGCCAAAGGGCGGACTCTCTGTAAAACGCACAGCGACGCTACTTGTCTTTACCTTTCTATTGTAACCCTTTTGTATGCGTTTGTCAACGGTTTTTTACTCGGTTTTTTAACAAAATACACCTTTTTTGCCGTAATATTTTTTTAAAAACGTACGCGTTTCCCCGTCCGTTTCCCCAAAACAGTACACTCGTTCCGCGCCGCCTAAGATAATTTCGCCCACTACGCTTTCCACGCCCGTCAATAAACTGCGGCTAAGCGGACGGTAGTCGCTATCGTACACTTTGCCCGATTTTACGTACAATTTCCCTTCTCCGTCTTCGACAAGAAATTCTAAAAAACCGTCCGTCACACTCTCGTTCATCTCCGTAGGAATATAGTCCACGATTCCGTCCCAACGTTTTTTTAATTCCTGCAATCGGAAGTGAAAAACGCCGTCTAAGCAGTACTGCGAAAAACCACGAAGACGCTTTGCGATAAAGGCGCGATCTTCCGGATAATCTGCCGCCACAAGCGCCGTCAACAAGACACGTCTTTGGGGTTTTGACAACATAGGCAGGGGTAAACGGCGATTAAAATATTCGTATTTATACCCGATTGCGATCACGTCGGATATATGCTCTTCTGCAAATTTGCGCACATAAGGACAGTATTCCCGCTCGGTGGTGAATTGTAGCCGGGAACAGTCCCCTTTCCGTTCCAAATCACAGGTAGACGGCAAAAAAGAAAAACGTTCTTTTACCTTGCCGTAGAGATAAGACATATACATTCCGTCGAAACCGTTTTGCGTTATCGTTATTGCTTCCATCATGATTATTGTATGCCGCAAAATAAAAATTATTTATCCTTTTGCGCAATTTCCTTGCCGTTTGCCCTTGCATATTTGCTTGACTTGCAATAAAAAATGTTTTATAATAGGAAAACCGATATTATTTTAGGATTGATATTAGTATTGATTTATATGTGATTTAGACTGCGCGTCGCATGCGCAACGTGGAATCACTGGGAGGTTTTTCGCTTATGGATATGAAATCTGTTGAAAGCAAATGGCAAGCAAGATGGGAAAAGAACAAACAGAACGTTTTTAACAAAAAACGCGCTGATAAAAAACTCTACGTTTTGGAAATGTTCTCCTATCCCTCGGGGGCAAAACTGCACGTCGGGCATTGGTATAACTACGGTCCTACCGACACGTATGCCCGTTTCAAAAAAATGCAAGGCTACGAAGTGTTCCAGCCTATGGGGTTCGACGCGTTCGGACTGCCTGCGGAAAACTACGCCATTAAAACGGGTATCCACCCTAAGGATTCTACCGAAAAGAATATCGCTACCATGGAACAGCAGCTCAAAAATATGGGCGCTATGTTCGACTGGTCGGCGGAAATGATCACCTGCGACGAAAGCTATTATAAATGGACGCAATGGCTGTTTTTGCAGTTGTATAAAAAAGGGCTTGCCTATCGCAAGAACGCGCTTGTTAACTGGTGTCCGTCCTGCGAAACGGTACTCGCCAACGAACAGGTTATCGGCGGCGAATGTGAACGCTGCGGTTCAACCGTCCTGCGTAAGGATATGACGCAATGGTTCTTGAAAATCACCGATTACGCTGAAGAGCTCTTGAAAGATCTCGATACGATCGATTGGCCCGAAAAAACAAAGCTGATGCAGAAAAACTGGATCGGAAAATCGACGGGCTGTGAAATTCATTTCGAATGTGAAACGGGCGACACGATCACCGTGTTTACGACCCGTCCCGATACGGTATTCGGCGTAAACTACGTCGTGCTTGCGCCCGAACACCCCTTAGTTGAAAAATTAAAAGCGGAACACCCCGAACGAGCGAAAGATATTGACGCTTACGTACAGTACGCTGCGGAAGCCAACGACATCGACCGTCTTTCGACAGCGCGTGAAAAAACGGGTACGTTCTCGGGTGCGTATGCAATCCACCCCTTGACGGGCAAAAAAGTGCCCATCTATCTTGCCGATTACGTATTATATTCGTACGGTACGGGCGCGGTTATGGCTGTTGCGGCGCACGACGAACGCGATTACGCTTTCGCTAAAAAATACGGTTTGCCCGTAACGCAGGTTATCCAAAAAGTAGGCGGAGAAACCACCCTGCCTTACACCGAAGACGGTATCCTTGTCAACAGCGGTTCTTTTGACGGTTTGTCGGGCGACGACGCACGAGAAGCAATCGCCGTACACCTTGCCAAGATTGGCAAAGGTGGCAGAAAGGTCAATTACCGTCTGCGCGACTGGTCGGTATCCCGTCAGCGTTATTGGGGCGCGCCGATCCCTATGATCTATTGTGAGAAATGCGGCACCGTACCCGTTCCAGAAAAGAACCTGCCCGTAAAACTTCCCTATGACGTGGAATTCCGTCCTACGGGACGTTCTCCCTTGGCTGGTCACGAAGGGTTCATGAACTGCACTTGTCCCGAATGTGGCGGTAAAGCTACCCGCGACCCCGATACGCTCGACACATTCGTATGTTCTAGCTGGTATTATCTCCGCTATCCCGAAGCGCACAACGACAAATACGCTTTCACGCGCGAAGTTGCAAATAAAATGTTGCCCGTTGACTTATACGTAGGCGGTTCGAAACATGCTTGTATGCACCTTTTGTACGCGCGTTTTATTACCAAAGCGTTGCGCGATATGGGCTATCTCGATTTTGACGAACCGTTCAAGCGTTTGGTACACCAAGGTATTATTTTAGGTCCTGATGGCAACCGTATGTCCAAATCGCACGGAAACGTCGTATCCCCCGACACGTATATTGACGAATATGGTTCGGATATGTTCCGTCTGTATCTTATGTTCGGGTTCAGTTATACCGAAGGCGGTCCTTGGAGCGATGACGGCATCAAATCGGTGGCAAAGTTTGCCGACCGTATCGAACGTATCGTATTGAAAGTAAACGAACTTTCGGAAGAAAATACCCGCACCGATATTACGGCAGCGGAAAAAGCGTTGAATTACGCAAAGCATTACGCAATCAAAAACATTACGCGCGACGTGGAAGAGTTCTCTTTCAATACTTCGGTTGCTCGTTTGATGGAATACGTAAACGCCATGCAAAAATACGACAGCGAAGTTGCGGATAAAAACGTTGCTTTCTACAAGGCATGCGCGTTGGATCTCGTGCGTATGATTGCGCCGTTCATCCCCCACTTTGCAGAAGAGCTGTGGGAAATCTGCGGCAATAAAGAATCCGTCTTTAAAGAAAGCTATCCACTCTTCGACGAGAGCGCGCTGGTAAAAGACGAAGTAGAATACGCCGTACAGGTAAACAGCAAGATCAAAGCGAAAATGATGCTTGCGGAAAACATGTCCGACGAAGAAATGCAGGCGGCAGTTTGCGCAAACGAAGAAATTGCCCCCTTGCTCGACGGTAAGACAGTAAGAAAATGTATTATCGTCAAAGGCAGACTGATCAATTTGATCGTCGGTTAACGAAATATAACTGTAACCAACTCCGCCCGTAGTGAATTGCCATTACGGTCGGAGTTTTATTTTATAGAAAAATAATAAATCGCTCAATCGATAAATTTTTCTCAATTGCATTTTTGTCTATTGACTTTAATTTATAAATATTGTATAATAATTTTGTATGATTAAAATCACATATCTACTTTAAGGAGGCTACTATGGCGCATTTGCAAGCGGCGGCTGTTAAGAAGATCAACGAGATCTGCGACAGATACGCCAACGAAAAAACACCGCTTATGATGATTTTGAGCGACATCCAAAAAGAATATGGGTATATCCCTTTGGAAGTACAGGAGATCGTTTCTGCGCGCACGGGCATTTCCGTTGCGGAGATCTACGGCGTGGTTACCTTTTATTCCTTCTTCTCTCTTACCCCCAAGGGCAAATACGTCATTGGCGTATGTTTGGGTACGGCGTGTTACGTTAAAGGCGCACAGCAGGTATTGGATAAATTTTCCGAACTGCTCGGCATCAAACCCGGCGAAACGTCTGCAGACGGATTGTTTACTCTGGACGCTCTACGTTGTATCGGCGCGTGCGGTATCGCCCCTGCTGTTACCATCAACGGCAAAGTTTACCCGAAATTGAGCGTAGACGCTGTTCCGAAAGTAGTAGACGAATATAAAGAAATGGAGGCAAACGCATAATGATTAAAAATTTTGACGAATTAAATAAGGTTCGCAATAATTGTGCCACTTGCCTTAGTGCAAAATTCACGGGCGGTGACGGCAAGCGTCATATCGTTCTTTGCGGCGGTACGGGCTGTCTTTCTTCGCGCGCAGACGAAATCACGGCGGAATTTAACAAGATTATCGCAGAAAAGAATCTTGGCGACAAAGTAACCGTCAACCAAGTCGGTTGTTTTGGATTTTGTTCCCAAGGTCCGTTCGTAAAAATTTATCCCGAAGATACCTTATATCGCCTTGTCCAAATTGAAGACGTGGCGGAAATCGTAGAAAAGGACATTGAAAACGGCGAAGTAATCGACCGTCTTTTGTACGTCGATCCTAATACGGCGGAAAAGGTTACCAAACAGGACGATATTAACTTCTATAAAAAACAGGTGCGTATTGCTCTGCACGGCTGCGGTAGTATCAATCCCGAAGACATCAACGAAAGCCTTGGCGCAGGCGCATTTCAAGGTTTAGCGCGCGCGCTCCAAATGAGCCGTGAAGACGTTATCAAAGAAGTTTTGGATTCTGGTCTTCGCGGTCGTGGCGGCGGCGGTTTCCCCACGGGTAGAAAATGGCAGTTTGCCTATGCGCAACCCGAAGGTGAAAAATACGGCGTTTGTAACGGCGACGAGGGCGACCCTGGCGCGTTTATGGACCGTTCGATCTTGGAAGGCAACCCCCTTGCCGTTATTGAAGGTATGATGATTGCGGGTTATGCAATCGGCGCGCAAAACGGTTATTTCTACGTGCGCGCGGAATACCCTATTGCGGTTAATCGTCTGCGTCTTGCCATTGAACAAGCGGAAAATCTTGGACTTCTCGGCGACAATATTTTGGGTACGGATTTCTCGTTCCGCGTGCATTTGCGGTTGGGCGCGGGCGCGTTCGTTTGCGGCGAAGAAACCGCTCTCCTTAACTCTATTGAAGGTCAGAGAGGTATGCCCAGACCCCGTCCTCCGTTCCCTGCAGTTAAAGGTCTTTGGGATTGCCCCACTATCGTTAACAACGTTGAAACACTTGCTTGCGTTCCCTATATTCTCCGTGAGGGCGCTGAAAAGTTCGGTCAGTACGGTACAGAAAAATCCAAGGGTACGAAGGTATTCGCGTTGGGCGGTAAGATCAACAATGTTGGTCTCGTTGAGATCCC
>JAZSJN010000035.1:0-2050 GCA_045534315.1 Candidatus Scatosoma sp. | reverse complement strand
AGAGTGTATGTTTCCGAAAAAACAAGTATTTTTTGTATTAGGTTTATCGAGATCTGGCAAAGCCGCCGCAGAATTTTTACTTTCGCGCGGTGCAAGCGTGTATGTTTACGATGACAACGTAAGCGAGCGTATCGAGCAGATTTCGCTCGGTTTAGTAGAAAAGGGGGCAAAGCGTTTAAAGGCGGAAGAATTGCCAAGGATGCCTGATTTATGCGACGCGCTGGTATTAAGCCCTGGGGTTCCGATTGATCATCCGACGTCGGTTGCTTTTAAACGGAACGGCAGGGCGGTTATCGGGGAAACGGAATTAGCGGCGCGATACATGCGGACTCCTGTCTTTGCCGTGACGGGCACGAATGGAAAAACGACCACGGTGTCTATGCTGACGGAAGTGCTTAAAAGAGGCGGTTACAACGCCCAAGCCTGTGGAAATATCGGTACGCCGATGATTGAGTTTTGTGCCATGAAAGAAGACGGTATTGCGGTTGCCGAAATATCTAGTTTTCAGTTGGAAACGCTGCAATCGCTCTGCCCGCATATTGCGATCGTGCTCAACGTTACCGAAGATCATCTCAATCGCCATTATAATATGGAAAATTACGTTTTTTTAAAGGCGAAACTTTTAAAAAACATGTCCGAGTCGGAGTTTGCGATTTTAAATTATGACGATCCGATCGTACGTGGTTTTGCAGAAAAAACAAGGGCAAAAGTTCTGTATTTTTCGGTGAAAGATCGGGTGCGCGGTGCGTATTACGAGGCGGGAAATCTGTATTGCGGAAAGGAAAAAATTATGTCCGCCGATCAGCTTTCTATGGGTGGATTACATAACATCCAAAACGCGCTTGCGGTCATTATCGCGGCAAAACTCGCGGGGATAAAAACGGAAACGATATGCGCGGCTTTAAGCGAAATGAAAGGAATACGTCACCGCATAGAACCAATTGCCGAGATCGATGGCGTACGATACGTGGACGATTCGAAAGGGACGAACGTAGACGCCACGCTCAAAGCCGTGGAAGCAATGAAAGAAGACATTGTATTACTGCTCGGCGGTAAAAACAAAGGGTATGATTATTCTAAACTGTTTGCACAATTAAAAGGGACAAAGGTTGTGCATACCATTTTGTACGGCGAAAACCGTTTCGCGCTGTTAAAAGCGGCAAGGGAGCAGGAGTTCGACGCGTTTACGCTCTGCGGTGGGGACTTTTCGTTTGCCGTGCGCGTTGCGGCAATAAAAGCGGAGCGTGGGCAAACGGTGCTGTTGAGCCCTGCCAGTGCGAGCTTTGACGAGTTTGGCAGCTATGAAGAAAGGGGTGAAAAATTTGCAGAGATTGTCGAAAAGCTTGTCGCGGAAAAAAGAGAGCAAACGCTTGCCGTTGCTGATGGGAATCAGGACGGAAATGGAGCGGTCGAGTACGAAAATACATAGACAAAAAGGGGACGTCAGTATTTTAATTTTGACGGCGGCTCTCTCAGTCTTTGGTGTGTTGGCGATTTATTCTGCTAGCCGTTACGTTGCAAAAACGCAGTATGATGACGGGTTTTATTTTGTGAAAAAGCAGCTCTTAGGGGTTGTGCTTGGCATGGTGGCAATGCTCCTATGCGGGCGGCTAAATTACCGCTGTCTAAAAGGCAAAAAAATCCGTTTTATTCCGTTGGTTGTTTCCGTAGTTTTACTGCTTTTGGTGTTTGTGCCAGGGCTTGGCGTTACCAACTATGGTGCGACAAGGTGGATAGGGATTGGCGGGGTTACGCTGCAACCGTCGGAACTTGCAAAATACGGATTTGTGATTTTTGCATCGGCGTATATGTCGGACGATATTGGGCGTATGCGGACGTTAAAAGGCGGGTTGCCCGTACTGTTGACGGGTGGCGTCGTTTGCGGATTGATTATAATTGAACCAAATATGTCCGTTACGATCTGTGTGGCATTGTTGATGCTTGCCATGCTGTATTTGAGGGGGTTGAAGATTCGATATTTAGTAATACTGTGTATTCCTGCGTTGCTAGCCGTGCCTGCAATGATTATAGCCCAGCCCTACCCGCTTTC
>JAZSJN010000044.1:0-7190 GCA_045534315.1 Candidatus Scatosoma sp. | reverse complement strand
TTTTGCCAATCCCTCTGCCGTATTGACGGGCGTGGAAAGCCGTACGAGTTCGCCCGTCCGTATCGAACGAGATGAAACGATGCAATCCTTGTCTGTCGCAGGATTGTATCCTTGCGGGGAAGGCGCAGGCTATGCGGGCGGAATCACGTCTTCGGCTGCAGACGGATTGCGGGTAGCGTCCGCGATATTCCATTCATGTTTGTAAAAATGTCCGTTAATTAAGAACATTTTTTGTTAAATTATATTATATTTCACAAAATTATCACAAAACAATCATATAGTTTTCATAAATCAAGAATAGAATGAAAGATACGAAAGGCGGGAACGCCTTTATAAGAGCGGAAACGCTCACGCGGTTATGTCGGAAAGAAAATCGGGAAAGGTTTTCGCCGCGCGCATTTTAGAGAATTTTCGGAGAAGTAATCATAATCCGACTATACTAAACTTTTTTCATATTCTCTCACTAAAAGGTATGCGGTTCGTGCGTAAGGCGCGGATCGTATATCTTTTTTTGCGGTGAGCCACCGCGGGCAAACCTTACAACTTTTTCGTACGTGTGCGCATGTATCGCGCGTTGGTTTGGGGGCGTAGTCGATCGAATGTTAGCGCGGGCAAGTCTTACAACTTTTTCATGCGTGTGTGTGGATATTCTGCGTTGGTTTGGGGGCGTAGTCGACGGGATCCTTTACAAGAAATTTTTTTATCATGTAAAAAACACTTGCGTATAAATAAAGAAAGTATTATAATAAAACGTAGAATATTCCACATCATGTGGATTATTTCCAAAAATTATCGTAGTGATGGTAAAAAATGAAAAACGAAGCGAGAAAGAAAGATAGGCGTGTAATACGCACGCAGCGTTCGATACGGAATGCGCTTGCGCAGTTGTTAGTGGAAAAGGATGTGGAAAAAATTTCTATCAAAGAAATTGCAGAGCGCGCCGACGTGGACAGAAAGACGGTGTACAATTACTATTCTAGCGTTTACGAGATCCTTGCAGAGTTGGAAAACGACTGGGTGGAAGATTTCGATCAATTTACAAAACGTTTGGAAAACGTGCGCGGCACGGAATATTTAGAACAGTTTTTTCCCGTGCTCGCCGAACTGATTGCCGATGATATTGAACTGTATAAGCAGTTAATGCGTATGGGTTCGCAATCGCGCGTGATCAATCGCTTGACTGAGTTTCTTAACGAAAAGATCAAAAAGGCGTTTGCGCGTAGCTATGAACTGGAAGAAGAGCAGGTAAATCTTGCCGCCGAGTTTGTGTTGGCTGGGTTATTTTGGTCTTACCGTTCGTGGTTTAATTCCGACCGCAAAAAATCACTCAAAGAATTTTCAACGGAGCTTGGCGAATTGGTTATGGGTGGCTTGACCGCATATTTTGCAGAATAATAAAAAGCAGACTGATAAAGTCTGCTTTTTTATCGTTATCGTAAGGATATTCGATTTTTACAATGCGATTTCTTTAATCGCGCGATAATATACGTCGCTCATAAAATGTAGAGCGTCAAAGGTCACGTATTCGTTGGCTTGGTGAATGGTGGATTCCACGCCCGGCATTTCCGGACCAAAAGCACATCCGCATTTCAGCGCGCGCGCATACGTACCGCCGCCGATGGCAATTGGCATTTCGTTTTTACCCGTTACCGCATTGTATACGCCCATGAGCGTCGTCAATAATTTCCCCTTGGGATCGTTGTAAAGGGGGGCTTGATAATTGACGATTTCGTATTTTACGCCGCTCTGATCTAATTTATCCGTAACCGCGGAAAGGGGCAACGTCGCGGGGAAACGTACGTCCGTCGTTACCGTCAAAATTCCGTTCTCAAAACGTGCGACGTCGGGGGACATGGTTAAACGTCCCGTTTCGTCTTGCAATGTTTTCAGCCCCATGCAATCGGCAAACAGCAAATCATGCGCTCGCTTGCAATCGGCGTTGATACCGCCCAAAAAGGCGAGCGTTGCGTCTAAGGCGTTTGCGCCCTTGTCGGGGGTAGAGCCGTGCGCCGATTTTCCTGTAACGGTTAAGATGTTCGTCGTATTGTCATAGGAAAATGCCGTTCCGTCTACGTTATTTTTATATCCGATCAATGCGTTCGCCGCTTTTTTTGTCAACGTTACCGTCGCGCGATCGCACACCATATTGACACGTTCGCCTGCGTTCAACGCGGACATGGGTGGGTCGTTTATGGAAAAAGACGCGGTGAAATGCAAAATTCCCTTTTCAGCGTAAATTGCTGGAAAGTCTGCGTCGGGGGTGAAACCTTCTTCGGGCATAACCGCGACTTTGTTATAGAATTCAATACATTTCCAACCGCTTTCTTCGTTGCACCCAACAATCAGTTTAAACGTGCGCTTGGGCATAACGCCCGCATCTTTTAACGCCTTTAAAGCGTACAAGCAAACAATGGCGGGAGCTTTGTCGTCCATCGCGCCCCGTCCCCATATTTTCGTGCCCAAAACGCCGCCGTCGGACGGATCGTCGTTGATGACGCCGCCAAAGGGGGGATATTTCCAACCGCTCCCCGCGGGCACGACGTCCAAATGCGCCAAAATCGCAAAGTCCTTGCCCTTGCCAAAGATGACTTCGCCGACGTAGTTATCGTAATTGCGGGTTTCAAAACCCATGCTTTGCGCTAAACGCAGAAAATAATCCAAGCAATCGGCGGTTTCCTTGCCGAACGGACAGCCGTCCACGGCAGGTTTTAACGACGAATCGAATTGCAAAATTTCCACGGTGGATTGCACGATCTCATCAAAATATTTTTCCATAGGTTTTTCTTTGCAAATATCCATAAACTCACTCCCGACCGCATTTTTTGTGCGGTTTTACACCTTTATTATACACCAAAAAGGCAGTTTGGTAAAGAAAATAAAGGGGTTTGCTTAAAAAAATAAATTTTTTTAAGGCAAGCTTTGACAAATACTGAAAAGTATGCTACAATAAACGAAGAAAATACTAGGGAGAAAAGTATGCACGAACACGACGGACACCGCGATCGGCTGCGCGAAAAACTCGACAAAGGCGGTTTGCAAGATCATGAATATTTGGAATTGCTTTTATATACGGCGATGCCGCGCAGAAATACCAACGATATTGCACATCGGTTGCTTTCGCGGTTCGGTTCAATAACGGGCGTGTTCTCGGCGGATTATGCCGAATTACTAGAAGTAAAGGGCGTGGGGAACGGCGTAGCGGGCTTTATTGCCAGCCTTGGTAAACTTATCAATAAGCATTACCGCAGGCAGACGGCGGCGTATCACGGCAGATTTGAAACGAACCGCTTTATAAGTTATCTAAAAGAGATATACGAAAATGAAACGCGCGAGGTGTTGGACGTATACCTTTTGGACGCGGGCAAATTCGTGATCGCAAATAAGAGTTTTTCTTGCGGCGAAGCGGATAGGGCGGAGTTCGATCCAACGATTTTCACAAAGTTGATTTTAGACTATAAACCTGCGGGGATGGTTCTTGTACACAATCACCCGAAAGGCTCGTTTTTGCCGTCGGTGGCAGACGATGAAACGACGAATAAATGTCAGATTGCATGCAGCTATCACAACGTTATACTCTGCGATCATTTTATCTGTTCGCAAGAGGGCGTGTATAGTTACGCAAACGATAACAAATTGAGTGAGATTAGCAAAAAATATTCCGTGCAAAATCTTGTGAAAGATAAAACTAACGAATAAAAATAGCGGCTAAAATATCAGAAACCAAAAAGGGGGGAACCATGTCGAAAACGGACAAAAGACAACGAAAAGAGCGCGGCGAAAGCGGTAAAATCCGCGCGTATTTCGACCGTCTTTTTGCCAAATATGACGTCCGAAACGAGCAGCAGTTTATCTCCTTTTGCAAATGGTTGATCTATATTTTATTGATCATAGTGCAATCGCTGATCCTGCTGCGGCATTTGGAAACGTTCTTTTCTCCGAAATGGTGGCGCATTTTGCCTTTGCTAATTAACGTAGCCTTATTTACGCTTTCTGAAACGTTGAAATTATTCTTGGTAAAAAATAAAAAGCTAATCGTTGTATTTTACGTGCTAAACGCGGTATCGGCATGCGCGTTTTTGTTTTTGGTGAGCGGTACGTATGCGTTGATTATTTATTTGTTGGTTTTAACGGAATTTTACACCACGGAAAAGAAAGGCAAGTTTTCAATGTGGATATTCATCCTTTGCGTGCCTTTGTATGCATTGATCTATACGGCGCGTATGCTGTCGCCGAATGCCGTTGATCTGCCCCTGCCGGCGTTGTTGCAGGAATCGATCGGGGCGTTCGTATTGTTGACGGCGCATTTCTTAGTGGTGCAGATTGCGTTGGCGTTTTATCGGCAATTTTTGCGGTTGGATAAAACACTGAAAGAATTAAACGAGAGTAAAAAAGAGCTGGAAAAGGCGTATGAAGCGGTGCGTGAAGTATCCGTTTTGGAAGAGCGTCAGCGTATCGCAAAAGAGATACACGACACGGCGGGACATTCGTTGACGACGGTGATCATGCAGACGGAATCGGCAAAGCTGATCATAGAAAATAATCCCGAAGATGCAAAGAGTAAAATTACCGCGGCGAATTTGCAAGCTCGCCATGCCCTGGAAGAACTGCGCGACAGCGTGCATTTTCTTTCGGGAACGATGTCGCAAAAGAGTTTACAAGACGAGCTGCTTTCGATTATTCACGAATCTACGGACGGCACGGAAATCAAAATCCGTTCGGACGTGGGCGAAGTATATGCCAGCCAAGCCAAACACCGTTTCCTTTGCAATACCTTAAAGGAAGGGATTGCCAACGGCTTGCGTCACGGCGGGGCGACGGCGTTTTGGTTCGAGTGCAAGCAAGAAGACGACAAGATTACGTTTTTGCTTTCGGACAACGGCAAGGGCGTAGACGGAAGTATTATTAACAAGGGATTTGGTTTGACGACGATGGAAGAGCGCGCGCGTGCCTTGGGCGGCGAAATCGCATTCACGTCCGAGAATGGGGAAGGCTTTGAACTTCGCATGGCATTGCCTGCGGATAAAAAGGAGTAAACGATGGAAGAAAAGAAGATCAGAGTTTTGGTTGTAGACGATCAGCAAACGCTTGCCGAAGAGATCGGCAGTATTTTACGCACGGACGACGGGTTGGAGTTTGTCGGTACGGCAACGGACGGTTTTGACGCTTTGGAGAAGATGCCCGTCCTGACCCCCGACGTAGTGCTTATGGATATTCGCATGCCAAACATGAACGGCGTGGTGGCGACGCAACGGATCAAGACGGAATATCCTGTTGCGAAAGTGGTGATTTTAACGACTTTCGATGACAGCGATTATATTCTCAACGCCATTAACAATGGCGCAAGCGGATATTTGCTTAAAGATATTGGTAGCAACGCGCTGATCAACGCGATTAAAAACGCGTACGAAGGGGATACGATTTTACCTGCGAAAATTGCGCGCAGAATAACCGACGCGGCGAAGAACGTGGCGGCGGATAGAGAGATACGATTGCAGCGCGCATTCGGCATGTCTGATCGAGAGATTGAGATTGCCTTGATGATGTACGAGGGATTTACCAACCGTCAAATTTCGTCCGCATTAAAGCTTTCGGAAGGGACGACGAGAAATTACGTGTCGGGGATCTACGTAAAGACGAACGCGGAAAACCGCGCGGACGCGGTGGCGGCAATTAAAAAAGTGCTGCATTGATAACAAAAAGAAAAGACGAGCATACTATGTACGAAACGGTTATTTTTGATCTGGACGGAACGCTGCTTGACACGTTAGACGATTTGCACGGAGCGGTGAACGCGGCGCTTGTGGCTTATAACTTGCTGCCTCGCAGCAAAGAAGAAGTCCGCAGCTTTGTCGGTAACGGGATTGTGAAACTCATGGAACGTGCGGTCGGCTGTAAAGAGCGGCGTGCGGATTTTGACGGGATATTGACGGCGTTTAAGGTGTATTATAAGGAGCATTGTAAGGATAAAACCGCCCCGTATGCGGGGATAATGCCTTTGCTTTCGGCATTGAAAGCGCGGGGGATCAAGACGGCGGTAGTTTCTAATAAAGCGGATTTTGCCGTAAAATTGTTGGCGGAAGAATATTTTGACGGGCTGTTATTGGCGGCGGTGGGCGAAAACGAGAGCGCGGGGATACGGAAAAAACCCGCCCCCGATTCTTTGCTTGCCGTGATGGAAGCATTGCATGCGGACAAAAGGACAACGGTGTACGTCGGGGATTCGGAAGTGGATATTTTGACGGCGAAAAACGCGGGCGTGGATTGTCTTTCCGTTACTTGGGGATTTAAAGACAGGGCGTTTTTGACGGAAAACGGCGCGCAGGTTTTTATTGACGAGCCGTCGCAAATTTTAGGGTATTGCAAATGATTTTTTAAAAAGGGGTGTACCATGTCCGAGATGAAAGGGATAGGCAACACAAGTTTAAAAGAATTAAAGGTTCTGGCGGGCGCGGAAAATTGCGTCGCGCGGTTGTTTGCTAAGGTGGAAAGCGAAAACCTTGGCGGATCAATAAAAGATAGGGTTGCCTTTGCGATAATTGCCGCTGCGGAAAAGAGTGGCAGGTTGCAAAAGGGCGGCACGATTGTGGAGGCGACGTCGGGAAATACGGGTATTGGATTGGCTTTGGCGGCAAAGCTTTGCGGATATAAAGCGGTAATCGTCATGCCTGATAGCATGAGCGTAGAACGTCGGGAAATGATAAAATCGTACGGCGGCGAAGTGCTACTCACGGACGGTAAGAAGGGCATGCAAGGGGCGGTAGATAAAGCGAACGAATTGTTGGCGACTACGCCTAATTCTATGCTTGCCGATCAGTTTAATAACCCTGTGTGTTGGCGAGCGCATTACGACACGACTGCCCCAGAAATTTGGGCGCAGACAGACGGAAAAACGGATATTTTCGTCGCGTGCGTGGGTACAGGCGGTACGTTGACGGGCGTCGGTAAATATCTCAAAGAAAAAAATCCCGCGTGTAAGGTGGTGGCGGTCGAACCGACTGCATCGCCGTTGCTTTCGCAAGGCAGAGCGGGCGCGCACCGTATTCAGGGAATCGGCGCGAATTTTGTGCCTGCCGTTTTGGATAGGACGGTGTACGACGAGATTTTAACGGTAACGGACGAAGAGGCGTTTGCAATGAAAAAACGTTTGCTAACGGAAGAAAATCTGTTTGTGGGAATTTCGTCGGGGGCGG
>JAZSJN010000063.1:0-6260 GCA_045534315.1 Candidatus Scatosoma sp. | reverse complement strand
AGGGTTTCGTGCGGACCTTTTCGGTAAGCTGCCCCGTTTGCAAATCTTCATAGCCCACGTATCCCGGAGGCGCGCCGATCAACTTCGAAATCGACTGCTTTTCCATGTATTCGCTCATATCCAAGCGAATCATCTGTTCTTCCGAGCCGAACAACGCTTCCGCAAGCGCCTTACAAAGGTCGGTTTTCCCCACCCCAGTAGGACCAACGAAGATAAACGAGCCGATCGGACGGGACGGGTCTTTCAGCCCTGCCCTTGCGCGGCGAATCGCTTTGGAAACGGCGTTTACCGCTTCGTCCTGCCCGATAATGCGGCGATGCAAATCTTGCTCTAACCTCATCAACTTTTCCCCTTCCGCCTGCGTAATTTTCATAAGCGGTATGCGCATACGCGCGGAAACGATCGCCGCGATATGTTCGCTGCCGATCGCCAGTCTGCCGTCAGGCAAACGCTTGGGTACGTGCGCCTGTTCCAACGCCTTAATCTTGTCTTCCGTTTGGATTTTTTCGCGCAACGCTTCCGTCGCGCCGGGGTAATCGCCCACGCTTTCCAAACGACGTCTTTCCATTTCCAAACGCGCGACGTCTTTGCGCGCTTCTTCCAATTCCACGCCGCCGTCTTCTACGATACGTACCCGCGCCGCAGCTTCGTCCACAAGATCGATCGCTTTGTCGGGTAAGAACCGATCGTTAATGTACCGCGACGACAGTTTTACCGCCGCCTCGATCGCTTCGTCCGTGATCGCAATTTCGTGATGCTCTTCGTACTTTGCGCGCAAGCCTTTTATAATTTCCACCGTGTCCTTTTCAGACGGTTCTTCTACGTACACGGGAGTAAAACGACGTTCTAACGCGCTGTCCTTTTCGATATATTTTCTGTATTCTTCCACGGTTGTTGCGCCGATCACTTGCAAATCGCCACGCGCCAGCATAGGTTTTAAAATATTCGCCGCGTCCATGTTATTTTCGGACGAACCGCCCGCGCCGACAAGAGTGTGTATTTCGTCGATAAACAGCACTATATCCCCGTCGTTTACCACCGTATCAATCAAATTTTTCAGTTTTTCTTCAAAATCGCCGCGATACCGCGTCCCCGCCAACATTCCCGGCAGATCCACCGAAAATACTCTCTTGTTTAACAACTGTTGCGGCACGTTATCGGTAACGATAAGCTGGGACAACCCTTCCACGATCGCGCTTTTGCCTACGCCGGGCTCGCCCACCAAAACAGGGTTGTTTTTTAAACGGCGGGAAAGTACCTGCACGACCTTTTCAATCTCTTTTTTGCGCCCGATGACAGGATCCATTTTCCCACGCCGCGCGCGCTCCGTCATGTCGATACCACAATCGGGCAATTTTTGAGCGTTACTTTCCGTTTTAAGTTTCATCTCTTGCGCTTCTAACAGCAGCGATTGCGTTCGTTTGCTCTCTTGCGTATTGCTACCCGCCGCCGATAAATCGGGCATAGAAAGCGGATCCGTTTTATTTTCGGATTCTTCAAAACTTTCCCCACGCTTTTTGCGGAAAGTCAAAGCGTTTATCGTGGACTCCGTATTTTGCAACAAATTTTCGATAAAATATTTTCTGCGCAACTTATCGAAAGGCTCAACGACTTCCCCGATAAAACGCACGGCTTGGCAAGTCGGCACGGATAAAATTTGATAGAGCATATGCGCCGTTCCGGCGAGCATACCATCCTGTTCCGCTGCTTCCACGGCGCGATCGTACATTTTTTGCGTGTTCGGCGTCATACCTTTGCCTTGATAAGACGCGTCCACGCCCGCGCGGAATTTCGCCTCGTACCCTTCTTTCGTTACGCCCGCCGCCGTCAAGATTTTATACGCTTCGCAATCCGGGAACGCCAAAAACGCCCAAATAAAATGCTCGCTACCGATAAAATCCGTACCCACGATCTCCGCCGCCGCCATGTTTGCAAGCGTCATCGCTTTTCTGAAATTTTCCGTCCATTTCGATAAAGGATACATACCCGTCCCCTTTCGTTTTTATTTTTTTACGTTTTGCTTTGCGCTCTTCTCAACGTTTGCGCCGCGTTACGCGTACGAGCGTTGGCAACGCCCCCGACGCCGTCTCCGCACGGAGCATATTGCAAAATTCTTCACTCTCGCCCACAAGCCCGTTATTGACGCGGAACGCCGTGGGGCGCATATCGTCCATAAATTCGTCAAAGCGTTTTCTGTCTTTGACCTCGAAAAAACCAAGCGCCGCCCCCAAACGCACGTCCGCCATGCGGTCTAAAAATTCCGACCAACTTAAAACGGCGCAATTCGTCAATATCCCGTACGAACGCAAACAACGATCGCGAATCTCCGTTTCCGCGGTGGCAAGCATCTTCTCTCGCGCGCGTATTTCCAAATCGCACAACGTCATCGTCATCCGTACCATTTCGCTTAAAACGTCCTTTTCGGATACGCCCAACGTCCTTTCGTTGCTCACCTGATACACGTACCCTTCCGCGCCCGTGCCTTCCCCAAACGAGCCGCGCACGGTCAAGCCGCCTGCTTTCAATACGGGCAGAAATTTTTTTAATTCTCCGCTCCATACCAAGCCTGGCAAAAACATCATCACCGACGCCCGCATCCCCGTACCCAGATTGCTGGGACAAGCGGTTAGATACCCTAGTTTATCGTCGAAAGCAAAATCAAACATGCCCGCCAGCGCATCGTCAATACCGCTGATACGCTCGTATGCTTTAAAGAGATCAAAACCCTTGCAAATATATTGCTCTCTTAAATGATCTTCTTCGTTGACCATAATCGAAATCGCGCGGTCCTTGGACACGAACGCCGCCCCGCGATCACTCTTTTGCAGCGCAGGGCTGATCAGATATTCTTCCTGCAACAATGCAGCCTGCTGCGGAGACAAGTCTTTCATGTCGTATTTTGTAAACGTGTCCACGCTGTCAAACTCGTCCAAGCCGTGCCCGACAAGGTGTACGACGTCTTCCGCCTGCGCGTCGTCCATCTTTTGCGGAAAAGGATAGGACGCAAAGTTTCGCGCAAGACGTATCCGCGAGGAAATTACGATCGTTTCGATGAATTCGGGCGCGTGCGCCATACAAATTCCTCCTCTATCGAAGATTTACTACGCATAAGCGAAAGTTTATCCGCATACCCTTTCGCGTCTTCATAATTATTTTCTGCCTTTAATTTGGAAATAATTACTTCCAACTCGTTACATTGCCGTTCGAACCGCGCAAGGGAAATCGCCTGTTTGCGAAATCCGTCCGTCGCTAAACACATTTCTTCCGAATCCCCATAATAACCGTCCAACGGCGGTGTCTTGCCTTTATGCGCCTTTTCCCCTTGCATTTTTTTGATCATCGGCAACATACCGCCGCTCATCATTTTGTAGCAGTTTGCGCAACCGACCAATTTACTCTTTTTCACTTCCGCAAGCGACGTTCCGCAATAGGGACAATCGGACAAAGAAAGTTCCCCTTCCGTCTCGTCCGTGTATAAAAACAAACGGTGATAACAATCCAAGCAGTAATATTCCACCTGCTTTTTACCGTTTTTTATCTCTTCATACGTTTTGACTGCTTGATTTTTTCCACAATATCCGCAAGCCATAAAACCGCCCCGTTCTTCTTTATTTTTACTTTGCCTTAACCTTGCATCTCTTCGTCTTCGTCGTCCCCGTTGACGAATTCCGCAAGCTCCGTCGCTTCGTTCACAGACATATACTTTTTCTTGCGACGTTGCAACGTCGTTCGGAAAAATACCCACAAGATTTCCAATACCTGCAAGGGCGCACCCAATAAAAATACCGTCCAAAGCCCGTTGTAATCCCAACCTTTTTCAATGGCAATAAACCTACCCGTCAGATAAAAACACACCAAGCTTGACCATATCAATACCGTTACTGAAACGAAATTAAGTAATCGGTACTTCCACGCCCCCGCAAAGATGATGAGCAAAATAGCATTGGTGGGCGCGACAAACACAAACACCATCCACCACGGCGCTTTTCCGGGCATAATAAGTTGCAACGCGACGAAAGCACAGGTCGCCACCAACCAAATAATCCCACTGGAAAGCAACATGATAAGCGCTTCCAATCCCTTTGTACGCTGTTCTTTTACTGCTTGTTGCGCCGTCTTGTCCCCTACGAGATCGTTCAGACTGACCTTAAACAATTTCACCATTTGCATCAGCGTATACACGTCGGGAACACCGTTGCCCGATTCCCATTTGGAAACGGATTTATCCGAATAATTGATTTTTTCAGCAAGCTCCGCCTGCGTCATACCCAATTGCTTTCGGTAAAATGAAATATTCGCTGCAATTTTTTGGTTGATTTCGTTAATAGTATCCATAATACTATGATACCACAATCAACCGACTTTCGTCAAGTAAGTACAGACAATTTCTTGCCATTTTCTTTCATTATTTATTCGTGAGCGCGTGAGCGTGCATATACGCGTATAAATAAAAAATAAACAAGCCCCGAAACGGAATTGCGCCGTTTCGGGGCTTAACCAAAATTTTCTTAAATCTTTAATACGCTCTCGCATAGACGATTACGTGCACCGCTTTCTTGCCGCAACAAGCGCAAACTTCTTTCGTTTCGCCTTCAGCGAACACACGCGCCGTCGCGCCCGTCTTTTCCTTGATCGCGTCTTCGCACGCACGGTCTCCACACCAACCCGCCTTTACGAACTTTCCGTTTTCTACACCCGCCAAAATGCCGTCGATGTCATCCGCGTACACAATGCGTTCGTCGCGGTGTTTTCTCGCTTTTTCCAACAATCCTTTCTGTACGGAATCGAGCAATGCTTTGATACCGTCTACCGCGTTATCGAGCGAAATCTCCGTCTTTTCCAACGTATCGCGACGCGCGCAAAGCATCTTACCCGCTTCAATATCACGCGGCCCGAGTTCGATACGTACGGGCACGCCTTTCATTTCCCATTCGTTGAACTTCCAACCAGGGCTGTTGTCCGTCGCGTCCAAGGTCACGCGAATACCCGCCGCCGCCAACTGTTCTTTCAATTCTTCACACTTCTCAATAACGCCTCCCTTTCTTGCCGCAATCGGAACGATCACGCATTGAATCGGCGCTACCACAGGGGGCAAAACAAGACCGCGTTCGTCGCCGTGCGTCATAATGATCGCACCGATCAAACGAGTGGAAACCCCCCAGGACGTGGTGTAAGCAGTCTGCAAAACGCCCTCGTTGCCAAGGTATTTTATATCGAATGCCGTTGCAAAATTCTGTCCCAAATAATGGGACGTACCCGCCTGCAAACTCTTACCGTCGTGCATCATCGCTTCCATCGTATAGGTTGCGACCGCACCCGCAAATTTTTCCTTTTCCGTCTTTCTGCCCGTCAATACGGGGATCGCAAGACAGTTTTCGGCAAATTCTTTGTAAATATCGAGCATCGCAAACGTTTCTTCTTCCGCTTCCGCCGCGGTTGCATGCGCGGTATGACCTTCTTGCCACAAAAATTCGCTTGTACGAAGGAAAGGACGAGTCGTCTTTTCCCAACGCATAACGTTGCACCATTGATTAACTTTCAAGGGCAAATCACGATAGGACTGCACCCACTTCGCCATCATCGTACCGATAATCGTTTCGGACGTAGGACGGATCGCCAAAGGCTCGGCAAGCTCTTCCCCGCCCGCATGCGTTACCACTGCCACCTCGGGCGCAAACCCTTCCACGTGCTCCGCTTCTTTCGTAAAATAACTCATCGGAATAAGCAGGGGGAAGTATGCGTTTTCCACGCCACGTTTTTGAAAACGCGCATTCATCTCCTTTTGGATATTTTCCCAAATTGCATAGCCGTATGGCCGAATGACCATCGTGCCTTTAACGGGCCCGTAATCCACGAGTTTCGTCTTTAACACGACGTCCGTGTACCATTGCGGGAAATCCCCGTCGATGTCGGCAATCTGTTCTACAAACTGATTTTCTTTCGCCATAAAATCTCTCCTTCAAAAGCAACACTTTTTAACGTTACCACTTTTCCATTATACCCCAATTGGGTATATTTTTCAAGCGTTTTATCACAGTTTTTTCCAAGAAACAAAAAATTCCCTTGGAAGTCCAAGGGAAAAACTTTTTAATTTATACTTCTAAGCCGTTTGGCGCATCGTCCGCAGTCGAAAAATCGATAGCCTGCTGTACTGCGTTGTCGCAAAACCCGCCCTTTTGCCCGTCCGTTTGTATCTCTAAATTTTCGCCGTCGTTTTTCGCCAAATCCCCGTTCGTTGCGACACGTTCGCGGGGGTAATT
>JAZSJN010000112.1:0-22837 GCA_045534315.1 Candidatus Scatosoma sp. | reverse complement strand
GAACGACATGGCTACGATCCGACTTTACGAAAGCGTCAATCTGGATTATAAGGTCAAGGGGACAACTTCGGCGGTGGAATTCCATTCGTCCGACGAAACGGTTGCTACCGTAGATGAAAACGGATTGGTTACGGCAAAGGGAGTTGTCGGAACGGCAGTAATCACGGCGTCGGTGGACGGCGTTAGCGCGACCTGTAACGTCGTCGTTAAGCAATCGCCCTATTCGCCGCGTATTCTTTTGGATGAAACGGAATACACGCTGGAAGTAGGCGAAACGATTCAGTTTAACGTAGCTACGGCGTGGAATAATACGGTGCTTGCCGAAGAAATCGAATACGCAGTCGCTTTTGAAGACGGGAGCGAAAACGCGAAGGCTACCGTGTCCGTCGAAAAAGGCGTGGTCACGATTGTAGGGAGCGCGGCGGAAAGCTTCAACGTAATCCTTTCGGCTACGGTGCGCGGTATATACACGAGCGAACGGCTGACCGTCAGCGTAGTAGAGAGTACGTTGAAGATTCGTGCGGCGGATAAATCGTTCGTGCCGGGGAAAGGCGAATACAGGGCAAAAATATCCGCTACGGACGCGGTGGGGGATATGGTTAACACATTGCCGTTGAATTTTGTCGTAGCCAAAGGCGGACAGGTTTTTGAAAACGCAACGATACAATGGACGATCGAAGGCGACGCCGCAGAGATGCATAACGGCGAAATCGTCGGCGCAAAGGTCGGCGAAGTTACCTTGCGCGGTACGGCAACGGTCGATAACGAAAGGGCGAGCGTAAAGGTCGTTTGCGAGGTGGTTGCACCCGAAGTGCATTTGCAGGATACGGGCGTTTTGGAAGTGGAAGATTTGAAAACGCTTACCTTGGAAAGCGAGCTGATTGGCAACTTCATCAACGCGGAACTGCACGGCAAAATTGTGAGCAATTTCAAGCTCGGTCAAAAGATTAGTTTCAGCGCGTATAAAGACAACTTCCCTACGGAAGCCAGACTTTTGGGCGAGCAAACGCTCGTTTTGAATACCGACAAAGTCCGTTACACGATGGACGTCACGATTTATACGATGATTATCAACGACGCGGACGAGCTGGATAAAATGGCAACGATTGCCAACACGGGCGCGACGGAGCTTTGTAACGCCAGCAATTCTTCGATGTATGGGAAAGAAGTGAATTCGCAATACTTCGACGGATATTTCGTGCTGGGGAACGATATAGAGTACAACCGCACGATTACGTCGATGACGGATACGTTGTCGGTGTGGAAAATACAAGGTACGGAGATAGACCATACCAGAGGCTTTAAGGGCGTATTTGACGGCATGGGCTATAATATCGACGGCGTAACGGTCGGTGTGCATGCGTCGAAAGACGTCAATGCTGCGGGGGGTATCTTCGGGTATCTTCCCAAAGAAGGTACGGTGAAAAACGTATCGTTTACCAATGCTACGCTTTTGGAAAATAGCGGATTTATTTGTGCAATGGGTGACGGTACGATTGAAAACGTCAGCATTCAATACGCGAAGCTCGGCGGAAACAGAGCGACTTCTGTAGCGGCTTACGGCTATCGCGCAATGGGTTCGTTCTTTACCTATAAGAGCGGCTTGAACGCAACCGTTAAAAATTGTTTGGTGGACGCTTCGGCGGCGGAAATCTTCTATGCAAAAGATATGGCGGCGGACGGTTCTTACGCTTACGACGTGAGATTGGCTGGGGCTGCTCCGAATATGGCAAACGTAGTCGTGATTTGCCCTAACGACGAGCTTTTAGGGTATTCCGGTGGGGATGTTCAGAGAAACGGCTACGTGGAGATGCGCGAAGAGAGCGAAGATTTGTTTGCAAAATTTGATAAATCGATTTGGACGATTGTCAACGGTATTCCTATGTTTGTGAGACAGGCGAACACGCTCGATTATAATCAAGCGATAAAATTTCGCGACAGCGTGGAAGACGTATTGATGGCTGGCTTTGAAATGCCTATCACGGTGGATTATCCTTACGCGGTGCTTACCGTTGACGACGTGGCAGGTGTGACGCTAAAAAAGAACGTATTAACGGCAACGAATGAGGCATACGGAAAGAGAGTAACGATAACGGCAACCTCTTTGTTTAATCCCGACGTCACGGCAACGTTTACGGTGTACGTAGATAGTTTCGGCGAGGAAACGGAAACGCCTATTGCACAGTTGCCTACGGTATATAACCAAAACCCTGTGCTTACGCTTGGCGACAATACCTGGCTGGGCTCGAATAATTACATGTATTCTGGAAAGGAAATTATAGGCGAGGGCAATTCTTTGACAGGGGGTATCGTTATTGATTTTGCAAAAATCGGCTACGGTACGAATAACGTCACCATCGTGCGCGAGTCAGACGGCGTAAGAGAACACTTCACGGCGGAGCTTACGACGTGGTACAAGGCTGCGGATATTAGCGAAAGCGAACGCATCGGCGACGCGTTTAGCACCGTTCGCGAAATGAACGGTTACAAGTTTACGGACGGCGTTGTCGATCCTGCCATGGAAAAACCCAATGAAAAATTTGAGAGTATTACCCGCTTAGACAGTTACAGCACTTGGAGTAGCGCAATGCTTTTGGAATTCTTCAACAGAAAGGATTTGAGTGCGTATTCGGATGTTTGGGTTTCGCTTAGGATTGAAAATGCATATTTTAGTTTCCAAAACACGCAATTGCGCACGGACGAGTGGGTGAATTTCCACTTTACACAGACCGATAGCGGTATTTGGGCGACGGAAGTAACGGTAGGCGACGAAACGTATAAAGTGGTGCTGGATTACGACGCGACGGGTACTGCCGCAAATCAGCTGGCAAAACTGTTATACAGAAGCGGTATTGCAGACGGGTTCTTGATTTACAACCGTGATTTCGGCATTAGCGAAGATACGTCAACCAGCGTTTACGCGACGGAAATCCGCGGTGTAAAAAAAGCTTAAAAAACGTGCAATCGCACAACAAATAAAAAAGAAAATAATAAAATTGGAGGGAAAAATATGAACAAAATGAAAAAAGCCTTATTGTTGGCTTTATCGCTGGCAATGTCCGCAACGTTGTTTGCGGCGTGTGGTAAGGATAAAGGCAATAACGGTGGCAGTACGAGTAGCTCGGAAAGCTCCAGCGAAGTTTCTACGCCCGTAGAAAGCGACAGCTCCGAAGTGGAAAGCGACAGCTCCGAGGTGGAAAGCGATAGCTCCGAGGTGGAAAGCGATAGCTCCGATGTGGAAAGCGATAGCTCCGAAGTGGAAAGCGATAGCTCCGATGTGGAAAGCGACAGTTCCGAGGCAGAAAGCGATAGCTCCGAAGTGGAAAGCGACAGCTCCGAAGTGGAAAGCGACAGCTCCGAAGTGGAAAGCGATAGCTCCGAAATTGGTGGTGGCGACTCTTCCGATGGTGGCGAAGTCGTTGTAAAATACACGTTTACGAAGATGGACGGACAGCCTATGGACCCGAATACGACGATTACGAGCGTAGAGCTGGAAGCAGGCGAAACGTTGGATTTGACTGCGCCTACCGCGGTAGAGGGTAAGACGTTTAAGGGTTGGATCAACCGTAGCACGGGTGAAGCGTTTACGGGTACGGTAATGCCCGAAGATCATTTGACGTTGATTGCGAATTGGGAGATTACGCCTTATACGGTAACGATCAAACAGGACGGGAAGGACGACGTAGTATTAACATTCGGTGTAGAATCGGATTATAACGATTTGACGAATCCGATTATCGGTATTCAAGAAATCGGGTTTGCGGTGGCTGGGAAAATTCCCGAAGATACCAAAACGACGAAATATACCGTAACGGGTATGCCCGAAGACGGCAAATGGGCGCTTGAAAATTATACGTTGACGGTAACGGCGGAAAAAATCGACGATGAAGATTTGGCTGGTACGATCAAGTATTGGGACCGTTTGAACAAGAATATTATGAACGGCTCTGAACAGGGTAAAGTCAAAGACAATGCGAATAACTATTGGGACGGCTCGGAAAGCTCTGTGACGATAGCAAACCAAAACGAAGTTACCAACGGTAGCGATTTTGCTATGAAGGTAAGCTTCAGCTTTGCGAAATTGACGGCGGAAGAAAAGACGGCGGCTGATACAGGCTGGGAAGGTTGGTCTACGAAGAGTCAACAGATGTGGGTAGGCTTTGCTATTCCCGTAGGCGGCGTTGACCTTACCGAGTACGACCTCACGTTTGATATGAAGACGGAAAATATGAATACGACGTTTACCGTATATGCGGCAAGCGATTACGAGGGTGAGGGCGCGGTTTATGCGGTAGATAAAAACGTCACCGTAACACAGGCGGACGCACAGGAACTTGGCGACGGTTGGTATCGTTACACGGTAGCAATCGATACGTCTTGGGTCGTTGGTACGGCGGCGGATTATATCGTTCTGTCCTTGGATAACAATGCGGCTGACGTTGACAAAGCGCAGGATTCCGTTGCGTATATCGACAACGTATCGATGCAAAAGATGACGTATTACACCGTAACGGTGGACGGCGTAGCAAACAGAGTAAAAGAAGGTTCTGTTTATACGCTCGTAACGCCCGAAAAAGGCGGCTACGAATTCCTTGGTTGGAAAGACGCGGAAGGAAACTCCGTTGAAGCATCGTTCACGGTAACGGGTGATATGACGATTTCTCCCGATTGGAAAAAATTGCCCTTGCAGGTCAAGCTTGGCGTAAATTCAATTGACGTTACGCAAACGTGTAATGCAGAGGGTGCGTTTGAAGTTGTAGAATTTAGCGGCAAAGCAGGCACGTATAACGTATCGGCAACGGGCGTTAGAGTGTTCAAGATTGTGGATGGCGCAATGAGTGACGAAGCGGTTACGCAACTCGTTTTGACGGAAGATACGACGGTTGCGTTTGCGGTTACTTACGGCGAAGATCTCGAAACGACGGGTACGATTACGGTTGAATTTATTTACAATCCGCAAATCAATGCGGCGGCGGTAAAAGCGGCAAATTCGGCACTTGGCGGTGACAGTAGACAATTGCACAAAACCTATCCGTTGGTAGCGTCGGAAGAAACGGTAGCGGCACCCAACGGTTTTGCACAGGCAACGGCATATACGGCAAAAGATGACTGGACGTCTGGCGCAATGGCGGCTGCGGCATATGAAAACAGCAACCTTTCCGCCTATGATGAAGTATGGTTTGCAATCAAGGTGGAAAACGGTAGTTTGAACGTAAGCGGAACGTCGATGTCCAGCAACGCGTGGTATTATTTCCACATGGTAAAGACGGCGGAATCGACCTGGACGATTGAAATTACGGTAAACGGCGAAACGACGACGTTGGAAAACCAGAGCGGTACGGAAGCGACAACGGCGTCGCAATGGTTGCAAATGCCCAATTCCCTTGCGACGATTTTGTACGGCACGGGCATGAGCAGTGCGGACGGCGGTTACGTTTTGGTTTACCATAATGGCGAGGGCGCGAAGTTCTATGCAACCGAAATTCTGGGCTATACCAAGCCTTGGGCGCCTGAAATTGCGGACAGCGCGGTGAAGGTGGCTGACGCGGCGCTTGGCGGCGAACACGCTTCTAATCCCTTGACGAAGTATGAAGGGACGGACGATACGACGGCTGCTCCTGCGGGATTTACAAACGTAACGCGTTTTGATACGACCACCGCTAATGCTATGTGGGCGGCTGGCTATAACAACACTACCCTTTCGGCGTACAGCGACGTTTGGTTTGCGATAAAGATTGTAAACGGCGTTTTAACTACTCCGGGGAAAAACCAAGCGACCAATTCGTGGATTTATTTCCATTTAACGCAGACGGCGGATTCCGTATGGACGGTGGAGATTACAATTGACGCTGCGGTGTATGAAACGCAGACGAATCAGAGCGGTACGGAAGTAAACAACCCTTCCGTTTGGGTACAAAGACCGAATGCGATTTCGACGATTTTTTACGGAAATTCGTATTCTAGCACCGATGGCGGATACGTTTTACTTAGTAATACCAGCGGTGCAACGATGACGTTGTACGCAACGGAAATCGTAGGTTTGGCAAAAGCGTAATATTGAAAGAGTTAACAAGGCACCCATCCGCATGTTTATGCGGATGGGGAGCGCACTTGTTTTTAGGAAGGCTGGAATATGAAAACAAAAAAATTAGTTGTGTTTGGGTTAGGACAGCGTGGAAATATCTACGCCACGTTCGCCAAGCAATATCCTGAAAAATTTGATTTGGTTGCAATCATTGAAAATAACCCTGACAGGATGGAATTTGCTAAAATAAACTACGACGGAGTGCGATTGTTTTCCAATTATCGGGATTTTCTTGCTGAAAACGTGGAGGCGGATATCGTTGCGGTGGCGACGCAAGACGAGGACCATAAAGAGCATTCTATCGCTATGATGGAGGCTGGTTACGATCTGCTTTTGGAAAAGCCGATCGCGAATAATTTTGCCGATTGCAAGGCGATTTATGCGGCAAGCGTGAAATATAATCGGAAAGTAGTCGTATGTCACGTGTTGCGCTATACGCCCTTTTATTCTACGGTAAAACGGATTATTGATAGCGGACAGTTGGGGGACATCATTACGATTAATGCTAGCGAAAACGTGGGATATTACCACCAAGCGCATAGCTTTGTGCGTGGTCCTTGGAGAAAGAAGGCAAGCTCCAGCCCAATGATTTTGGCAAAATGCTGTCACGATACAGATATTTTACGCTATCTTATGGATAAGAAATGCTTGTCTGTAACCTCCTATGGTGCGTTGTCGTATTTTACACGGGAAAATGCGCCTGCGGATAGTGCGGATTACTGTTCTAAGTGTCCGCTTGTGGATTGTATTTATAAAGCGCAAACGATATACACGTCGGAAAAGGGCGATTTTTTTGCGAATTATTTTACGACGAAGGAGCACACGAGAGAAAACGTATTAAGCGATTTAAAGGGCACTCAATACGATAAATGCGTTTATAAAACGGACAACGACGTGGTTGATCATCAAGTAACCATTATGCAATTTGAAAATGGGAAGACGGCGTGCCATACAATGACGGCGTTTAGCAAGGAAAATTATCGCGATATAAAAATCCATGGTACAAAGGCGGAGTTGGTTGGCTGTGTGGAAGAGAATTGGATAGAAATTCGTTCTTTCGGCGGCGAAATCCAAACGATTAAAATGGACGTTTCCGCGGTAAACGTCGGTGGGCATATGGGTGGCGACCATTTTATGATGGATAGCCTACACAAAGCGTTAAACGGCGTAACGGCAGAGGGAATAACCTATTTGGACGTATCTATTGATAGTCATTTGATGAGCCTGGCGGCGGAAGAATCTCGCATGCAAGGCGGCAAAACGATAAAATTATAAACAAGTGGCAGGGGAAACACCTATTGAAAACCGCGCTTTTTTGCGTAGTGCCTTTGAAAAAGTGAGCAAGGAGAATGAAAATGATTAAAATTTTCAACGAAGTCGAAAAAAAGCAAAAGAATTTTTGGAACGGCTGCGTTTTTCATCCCACGGACGCGATAGAAGACCCTTGGGGGAAACGCATTTTGGACCAAATTGCGGTGGATAAAGCGTGTCATACGGTTCGGATATATACTATGTTTGAAGACATTGTATATTTTGACGGCGAAGATAATTTGCGTTTTGATTTCCGCGTTAGCGATTTGCGGCTGGATTATTTGATAGAAAAAGGGTTTAATTTGTTACTTGCCTATGGTGGTATGCCCGACTGTATTGCAAGGGATTGTTCCAGCAAGACGACCGCGGCAAAAAACAAAACGCGTTATAAGGGGAAAATGTGGAACACGTCTCCCCCGAAAACGCCTGCGCTGTGGGAAGAAGTGTGCTATCAATACACAAAACACCTTGTCGAACGCTATGGTGAAGAGCGACTTTCTAAATGGTATGCCCATTGCTTTAACGAATCGGATATTTCCTTGTTTTTTATGGGTGAATTGCCTTGGGAAGCCATAGAGGAGCGCACGGCGGAATATTACGAAATGTACAAGGCTTTTGTCCGTGGTGTGCGCCGCGTAACGGAGAAGCTTCCTATTGGCGGTCCGGCACTTGCTAACCGTGAGGATTTTTTCGAAAGCTTCTTAAACCGCGTGAAAAAAGACGGAACGGAGCTGAACTTTATTTCCCTGCATTATTACGGCACAGGTCCTGAGGAGCTGAATAAGGGGGAGAAAGAATTCGGCGTTTCCAATCTTTTGCAACAGCACCGTAGCAAGATGGCTGTGGTGGAAAAATGCGGCTTTGGCGATACGCCGATTATCATCGACGAGTGGGGCGCGGCGTCGCACGGTTTCTATAATAGAGAAGAATGTCCGCATTTGATGTTCCGCGAAACGGAGAAATACCCCGCGTATTACGTCCGTCTTATACACGACGTCGTGTATTCGGATTTAAAGCTGGAAGAGTTGATGATTTGTCTTTCCGGTCAGCATGAAATGACGGAGGATTTCTCTGGTTTTAGAAATTTCTTTACCTTGAACTTTATTAGAAAGCCCATTTATAACGCCTTCGTTTTAGCGGCACGGCTCGGTGAAAATTTGATGAAGGCAGAGCAGAGCAATGCCCACGTTGCGCTCCTGCCGACAAAACGCGACGACGGGAGCTATGCGGTAATGCTTAGCTATGCGGCGGATAATTTTGCGGACGATTTTGTTTCTGACAAGGAAACGGTTGAATTTGAAGAAGATATTAGCGGTAAGACGGTTACGGTTTGGTGTATTGACAAAGAACATACAAACCCGTATCGCGTTTACGAAAAAATGGGCGTGGGAACGCCGAGCGCAGAGCAACTTCAAATTTTGCGCGAAGAAGGAAAATTAAAGCCCATATACATAGAAAGGGGGGCGCGTGCCATCGAACTTAAAATGACGGCAAACGCAACGTATCTTATCACGCTTGAATAAATCATATATACGTATGAAATAGCGATTGGATTATTGATGACGATAAAAAATCCCAAGCAGAGAAGAAATGCTAGGGATTTTTTATCGTATATCGTGTTTTTTAGGACAGTATTTGGACAGAAACCGCTGAAAGCCTTTAAAATAAAGGCTTTCAGCGGTTCGTTAGTAGGATTCGAGTCCCGTACGGGTCACCAGCAAAAAAAGCACAGGAATTGTCCTGTGCTTTTTTGCTGTATATTTTCGTCGGATAAACCTATAGGCTCCAAAGCTTATTTGGAAAACCTTATTGCAACAGGTGTGCGTTACAAATTAGTTTGCCGTATCAAATGTTTATATCGGGTTGTTTCCAATTCGCTGGCAGGATGTAAAAAGGCAACGACGCCATTGCTCTCGACGACAGGTGTTTCGCCGACACAAGTCACTTTATAGGTCAAACGTGCTTTTTTATGCGCAGTATATTCCGTGTCGATAAAACGGGGCTCGTTTGTATAGCCAAGCAAGGTATAACGGCTGTCGTTTTCTACGGCGCGATACACCGCATACCGTTCACCCGTACCGTTCCAAGAAAGACAAACGCCGTTTTTCGTGAACTCGGCAAGTAAATCTTGGGGCGGATCAAGGCGGAAACCTTTTTCAAATCCTACGAGAACGTAGGTTTCGCCCTTTTCGCTGTCAAAAGAACAGAAGAAATCGTCCGTTTTTGCGGGTACAGCCTTGCCGCCTTTTGTAGTCACTGTTACGTTTTTCATGCCGATACAGCGGATACGAATTGTACCGCCGACAACTGATTCAATCTCTGCCTTTTTAATAACGCCGTTTACGACGTCGCAGGAAACGGTAAAATTACCGCGCGCTTTCAAGCCTCTAAAAGAAAAGGTTTGCAGATGTGTGGGGACGGACGGCAATAAATGGATATACCCTTCGTGGCTTTGCAGCAACATTTCCGTAATGCCGTTGACTGCGCCGAAATTCCCGTCGATCTGGAAGGGGGGATGCACGTCCCAAAGATTGGGATAGGTCTTATTTTTTAACAGCTGCTGCAACAGCAGATATGAATGGTCGCCGTCGCCCGTTCTTGCCCAAGCGCATAAGCGGTGTGCAAGTGCCCAGCCCGTAGAATCGTCGCCACGCAAGGTGAGCGTTTGCTTCGCTGCGTCCATCCATGCAGGGGTTTCGTGGGTGATTTGCGTGCCCGGAGAAAGGGCAACGAGCTGCGAGATATGGCGATGCTTGAGCTCGCCGATTTCGCCGTAGAAATTTTCTTCACGGTATTCTTTGACTTGTCCGCTGTATCCGATCAAGATAGGGCTATATGCGTCGATTTGTGCGCGCTCGAGCGCCGTTAAATCGTCCGAAATCCCAAGAAGTTCCGCACATTTCAAATCGTCCGCAACGTTTTCATAGAGCATTTGTTGGTCAAATGCGCAACCGACCGTATGATAATACGGCAATTTTGCAGTGCCGCCAAACCATTTTCCGCCGATAATCTGTTCAGGGGATGCAGACAATTCCGTCAAAAATTCTCCGTCGTAGTTGCGCAGACATTTGGTCAAAAATTTAGACATTTCATGAATGGCGGGATAGGTTACGTCGCGCAGGACTTTCTCATCGCGTGTAAAGTCGTAATAATCCCAAAACATTTTCGTCGTCAAACCGCCCGTGCCTGGACCGGAGTGGGTATTTTCGGGCATTCCGCTGATCTCGTAACAATAGGACGCCGTGCCGATCGTCCAGCCGCATTCGCCTGCCACGTATTGTTCGGGCGCAGTTATGCGGATATATTCCTCGGCGTTTCGTGACGCTTGTTTGCGGAAAGCTTGGTTGAAATCGGCGTACGCGTCAAAGGTTTCCGCTAGATTTGTATTAAAGGCGGGCCAATAGTTCATTTGCACGTTGATATTGTGCCAAAACCCGCTCCCCCAAGGGGATTTGTCGTGTACGTTCCAACAGCCTTGCAAAGAGGCAGGGGGCGTACCTTTTCGGGACGACGATACCAATAAATATCTGCCGTACTGATAATACAGTTCTTCTAAATACGGTTCGGGATTGCCCGCGCGGTAGCTTTCTAACAGTTCATCCGTATACCGTGCGTCTTCTATGCCGCCTAACTCCAAGCAAACGCGCGACGTCAATGCGCTTACGTCCGCCGTGTGCCGTTTGTAAAGCTCGTCGTAGCCTAAAGAAATCGCTTTTTGTAGGTTTTGCGTTACCCATTCGTGGGGATCAGCGCCGAGCGCCTTGTGGTTGCCGTCCAAAAAGACTTCTTCGCTTAATTCATAGGACGTATCGGCGACGAAGTACAAAAGAGTATCTGTTGCGCCGCGCACTTGTAAAACGCCGTCTTTTGCCGTTACAATGCCGTCCGTCACGATTTCGGCTTGTCCTTCGTAAATAAGATCGCGCGACGGAAGAGTTCCGCGCATAGTCAAGCGGTTGATTCCCGTCGTGATCGCGCCCGTTCTGCCACCGTCTTCTACGGAACGTTCGCCAAGATAGGGGATGACCAAACGCACGTTAAAATCCGTCCGTTCGCTCGATTTGGTGCGATAGACGAACACACGGTCGGGATAGGACAAAAAGGCGTTTTGTTCAAAACGTACGTGATCAGCGACGTATTTGACGTACGCTACGCCGTCGTTGATGCGCAGCCCGCGTTCGTATTCGCGGACGTTTTCGTTATGAAAATCAAGGCGGATTTCCGCAAAATTGGAAACACCGCCTCTAGGCTTATCGTTTGCAAACGTATTGGTGGCAAATTGTATACGCTCGGAGTCTGTTCGGCCGAAAATACTCGCGCCGAAATAACCGTTGCCGATTGGCAAGGAATAGCGTTCCCAACCGTTGGCGCTATCTTCTGCCGCTACGCCATATTTTAAAATGTATTTTTTTTGTTTCATCATTTTCCAAAATTAAAATTAGTTGTTTTCTTCCGCTAAAAGGTCTTTCATCTCATACATACCTGCGTTTTTACCAGGCAAGAATTTCGCCGCGCGGATCGCTCCAACCGCAAACACGCGCTTAGAACGTGCGCTGTGCGATATGGTGATGATTTCGTCTTCACCGGCAAACATAACTTCGTGTTCGCCAACGATCGTACCGCCACGTACGGCGTGCATGCCGATCTCGCTCTTTTCTCTTGCACCAACAATACCGCTGCGCCCGTCTACGTAACGTTTCGCACCGTCAAACGCTTCGTTGATCGTGTCCGCAAGCATCAACGCCGTACCGCTGGGCGCGTCCTTTTTTAAATTGTGGTGGCGTTCGATAATTTCTACGTCATAGCTATCGCCCAAAACTTCCGCCGCCGTTTTGATGAGCGCTTGCATTAGATTGATACCCAAGGACAGATTTGCCGTTTTAAAGATTGCCACCGATTTCGAATATTCTTCCACCGTTTTCAAATCGTCTGCGGTAAAACCCGTGGATGCCAAAACGACGCCGAGTTTATGCGCTTTTGCATATTCCAACCGATCAGTCAAGCCGATAGGGGAAGAAAAATCGACGATTACGTCCGCCTCTTCTTTGACGTCCGCAAAGGACGTGTATACGGGGATACCGATTTCACGGGGGTATAAATCCACGCCGCAAACCGCTGTCGCCTGCGCATCGTTTTCGAGTAAAGACAGTACGTTGCCGCCCATCTTCCCGCACGCGCCGCAAAGAATAATTCTTACGCTCATGCCTTAACCTCCAAACCGAAATTCTGCATTGCCGCAATCAGTTTGTCGCGGTTTTGATCTTCGATTTTCGTCAAGGGTGCGCGGGGTACGCCTGCGTTAAACCCAAGCAAATTCATCGCTTCCTTTACGGGGATGGGGTTTACTTCTACGAAACAAGCGTTTGCTAAGGGGAGCAATTTATCGTTGAGTGCAATCGCTTCTGCCATTTTGCCGTCGAATACCAATTGGCACATTTCTTTTACCTTGGCGGGCACTACGTTGGACAAAACGGAAATTACGCCCACGCCGCCGCAAGCAAGGATAGGCAAATTCAGCGCGTCTTCGCCCGAATAGACGTCGCACTTTTCACGGACAAGGCGGAGAGTTTCCATGGTTTTGCTCATGTTACCGCCCGCGTCCTTGATCCCCGCAATATTAGGAATTTCAGCGATTTTTGCCATGGTAGCAGGCTGGATTTCCACGCCCGTGCGACCGGGAACGTTGTATGCGATTACGGGAATCGAAACCGATTCGCAAATCGCTTTATAGTACGCAACCAAACCGTTTTGGGTGCACTTATTATAATAGGGGGTAACGGCAAGCAAACCGTCCGCGCCGTATGATTCCGCTTTTTGCGCTGTCATGATTGCGTCTGCGGTATTGTTGCTGCCGCAACCGAAAATGACCTTGGCTCTGCCGTTTACTTTTTTGACGGCGTATTCCATCAAAACGTGTTCTTCGGCAAAGCTCATCGTCGAAGGCTCGCCCGTCGTGCCCAAGAACACGATCGCGTCCGTGCCGCCTGCAATTTGATGTTCGACTAACTGACCTAAAACGTCGTAATTGACACCCTTTTCGTTAAAAGGTGTGATAAGTGCCGTTGCGCTACCCTTAAAAAATCCTTTCATAATTGTTTATTCTCCCTTGCTGTTAATGTATGCAAAATTTTCTTTTTTCGTGCTGATCCCGCCGACCGTGTCGTAACGAAAGGGGATCAATCGAAATATCCTTTCGCCGCTAAGAGTTCGGCAAGGAGTACTGCGCCGCCTGCCGCGCCGCGCAACGTGTTGTGAGAAAGTCCCACAAATTTATAATCGAATACCACGTCTTCACGCAATCTACCGACGGTTACGCTCATACCGTTGCCCGCCATACGGTCAAGCTTTGCCTGCGGACGGTTGTCTTCTTCGAAATATTGCAAGAACTGCTCGGGGGCGGACGGAAGTTTTAACGCTTGCGGTTCGCCTTTGAAATTCGCCCAAGCGTTTAAAATTTCTTCTTTGGTAGGTTTTTTATCGAATTTTACAAATACAGCCGCGGTGTGTCCGTCGGAAACGGGTACGCGCAAGCATTGCGCGGTGATCGCGGGTGTAGTTGCCGAAACGATTTCGCCGTTTTCGATATGTCCCCAAATTTTCAGGGGTTCTTTTTCGCTCTTTTCTTCTTCGCCGCCGATATAGGGGATTACGTTATCCAAAATTTCAGGCATCGTCGCAAAAGTTTTGCCTGCGCCCGAAATCGCCTGATAGGTACAAACCGCAGCTTCCTTGATACCGAACGCTTTTAAAGGGTGAAGAAGGGGCACGTACGATTGTAAAGAGCAATTCGATTTCACGGCGATAAAGCCGCGTTTCGTGCCAAGGCGCGCCTTTTGCGCTGCGATAACTTCCACGTGATCTGCGTTGATTTCGGGGATGACCATGGGTACGTCCGCCGTGAAACGGTGTGCCGAGTTGTTGGAAACGACGGGCACTTCCTTTTTTGCGTACGCTTCTTCCAAAGCGCGGATTTTCGCCTTGTCCATATTGACCGCGCAGAATACGAAATCTACTTTTTCTGCAATCGCGTCCATATCCGCTTCGGCGTCCATAACGACCATATCTGCGTATTTTTCGGGCATGGCTACCTCAAACGCCCATTTGTTGCCGACCGCTTCCTTATAGGTCTTGCCTGCCGAGCGCGCGGACGCCGCTAAAACGACCACGTTAAACCAAGGATGGTTTTCAAGGAGCAGCATAAAACGCTGTCCGACCATACCCGTTGCGCCGATAACGCCTACGTTAAACTTCTTCATAATCAAATTCTCCTTTAAAAGATATTTTTTGTCATTGTGATAAAATAAACGACGGGGTAGTATAACGCCCGTCGTAAAAAGCAAATTTCTGCCGATCGCCAAAAAAAATAGGACGTCGGATAAAAACACTAAATAGCTCTTCACGTACGGTGACAGTCATACGGGTATTCTCCCGCATGCCCAGCGTAAGGGGACGGTTTACGCTTCGGCGGCGATACCCTTTCCCGCGCGATTTCTTTGCTTGCCTCGTCCAAAGGCATGCTCGTCGTGCGATACTGATGTTCAGCCGCTCCTCTATTTATAATTGTATTGTATCACACCAAACGACAAATGTCAAAGATTTTCTTTGCATTTTTTTATCAACTTTCAAAAAAAGAGAAAAAAATTAAAAAATTAAACGAACAAATTTCAAAATTTTCCTTAAATTCCTTGAAATAATCACAAAATTGTAGTAAAATAGACGAGTAACCGTGTGCGCGCATATAGAGCGCCCGCAAAGTTTTTTGGAGTTTTTTAACATGGCACAGCAAAAGAAAGGGTTAATCACTCGCCTGCTTGAAGGAAAGGAAAAGAGTGAAGAATATGCAAGAAGTACGTTGCCTACCAACCGTTGGCAGCTCTTTTGGGATGTATTTAAAGGGAATTTTGGTAAAATAGTTAAGGCGAATTTACTGATTTTGCTTTTTTGGGTTCCTACGTTTATTATGCTTTACGTCGGTATTCAATATCGGGACGGCGCAGGCGCGCTCGGTCCGTATAACATGGGTACGGCGATGGGGTATCCTTGTCCCGGTCCGTTAACCGGTCTTGCAGAATGGAATATCGTAATGTCCGAAATGCTTTTGTACGGGATGTTGTTGCTCAGTATGTTTATCGCGGCGGTTGGGCTTGCGGGCGGTATGTACGTAATCCGCAATATGGTTTGGACGGAAGGTATTTTTGTCGGCAACGATTTTTGGAAGGGCGTAAAACTCAACTACAAAAATGCTTTGCAGGCGGCGTTGTTTTTCTGTGGCGTGCTTTTGCTTGGTAAAACAATGATCAATTTTGCGAACTTCAGCCTTTTGGGAGAAACGGTAAGCAAATTTCACAGAGTTCTTTTGCATATTTCCATCGTATCTAGCTGGTTGTTTATTGCTTTGGCGGCGATGGTTACCTTCTGGATGATCGCGCTGGGCGTGAACTATAAGATGAAATTCTTCCAACTGCTTAGAAATGCGTTCCTGATCTCCATTGGTACGCTGCCGCAAACGATTTTCTTCGGCGTGTTGGCGCTGGTGCCTTTCTTGTTGTTCTTACTGACGGACTTCTTGGGAATGTTCGTTTTACTGATTGCGATCCTGATCGTTATATTGTTTGGCTTTTCTTGGGCGCTTTTGTTGTGGCTCGACTTCGGACAATGGGTATTCGATAAATATATCAATCCCAAACTCAGCGGCGCAAAGGTCGGCAGGGGTATCTATAACAAGGACGGAACGAAGAACGAAGACGAGAGCGCGTCGTCGCTTGAATATCAACGGGTACTTCTTTCACACGGCAGATCTCGCTTGGTGGCAAGACCGATCAAACCGATCGACGATTCCTTACAGGTTTACGAATTGCCGCAATCTTTCTCCCGCGAAGACTTGAAACGTTTGCGCGAGAGCAAAGAAAATATTATGGAAGATACCGAAACGTATGCGGAAGAGCATAAAAACGATCTTCGCTATGTAGAATACAACCGCGCGTTTGACGAACGGGAAAAGGCGATTGCGGAAGAAGACGCGAAAAAGAACAAAAAGCGTCCGCAAAAACCGCCGAAAAAGCTCCCGAAAGATCACGAAGATCCTTCGGAAAATTAAAATAAAAGCGTTGGGGCGTTGCTCCGTCAAAGGGCAGAGCAACGCCTTACGAAACAGGAGAAAATCCATGGAAAGAAAAGCAGCGTATGCGAATCTTGCCAAATGGTTCGAATATCTCAACGACGACTGCGGCTATGAAAATTGGTCGCAGTATTTAATTGAAAAACTCCGCGGTTATTCCTTGACGAACGGTTTGGATGTGGGATGTGGCGGCGGTTGGTTTACGCGCGCATTTCATCGCGCGGGATACGTGATGACGGGGTTGGATGTATCGGCGGAAATGCTTGATTTTGCGCAAGCGCAGGCGGTTAAGGAAGGGGCGCGCGGCGAATATCTCTTAGGAGATATTACGAAGTTTTATACGCCTACGAAATTTAGTTTTATCACGGCGATTAACGACTGCGTGAATTATATCCCTAAATCAAAGCTTTCTGCGGCGCTTAAAAATATGAAAAATGCCTTGCAAAAGGGTGGCGTATTGCTTTTCGACGTCAGTTCGCCGCGTAAATTTTACGATAAGATTGCAAATACTGTCAGCGTGGACGATCGCGACGACGTTACTTATTTCAGTTTTAATCACGCGGAAACGGACGGGGCTACGATGGACGTGACGCTGTTTGTAAAACGTCCTGACGGTACGTACGATCGCTTAGATGAAACGCATCGTCAATATATTTATACGGAAGAAGAATTGACGGCGGCGCTCCAAGAAAACGGGTTTACCGTTTTAGAAGTAACGGGGCATCTTGGCGAAGATAAAACGACAAGTGATCGGCTTGTCTTTTTCGCGCAAAAATAAGGAGTTAAAACGATGCACAATCTTTTGCGAACGCTCGTATACGACGGTCAGGTTTCGCTGACGCTTGCGGACACCACAGCCCTTGTGGCGAAAGGTGCGCTTACGCACGGTCTTTCAGGTACGTCTGCCTACCTTTTTGGGAAATCTCTGTCAGCAATGACGTTTATGAGCGCTTGCTTGAAAGGGGAAACGGGGGAGATTTCTCTTTCCTTAAAAACGAGCGGTATTGGGGGCGAAATCGCCGTTTCAGGCAATCGCGCTCTGTTTATGCGCGGTTATATTGAAAATACGGACGTGCAAGGGGATTGCAACGAAAAAACGGAACGCGCGGCGTTTGCGGAGAATGGCTCGTTGACGATTATTCGCAACGACGGGTATGCTCGCCCCTTTGTCGGCGCGTGCGCTTTTCCTACGAACGGCGGTTTGGACGAAGCCTTTGAAGAATACTTCCGTATCAGCGAACAACTCCCTACACGTATCGCAACGACGGTGGAATTGAGCGAAGACGGCGCGGTTCTTTTTGCGGGCGTGGCGGTGTTACAACCCCTGCCTTTTGCGGATGAAAAAACTTTGCAAAAAGTAGCGACGGTCGATTTGGGTAAGCTGCTTTGCGAGATTAAAGCGCAGGGCGTGGAATGTGCGGCGGAACAATCGTTTGGTAAGGACGAGATGGTATGGGAAACGCGTACCGCACAATATAAGTGCAACTGCTCGAGGCAGTATTTGACGAGAGTGCTCATCTCTCTCGGGGAAGAGCAAATGCGCGCGATTATAAAGGAAGACGGAGCGGTGCGTATCCATTGTCATTATTGCAATACGGATTATGCATTTGACGGAAATGACGCAGACGAGCTCTTTAAAAAACACGAATAGATATACATGGAGAAGTATGCACGTATGGCAAAAGGAGTGAAAAAAATCGATTTTAGCCGCAAGCGTATTGCACACCTTGCGGACAAATATTATAACGAGGGAAAATTTCTTCCCGCGCTCCGTTTGGCGTACAAAGAATTGCAAGAATACGGTGGCGATCCTGACGTGTACGCCCGTTTTGCGGATATTTACGAGGCGATGGGGTTGCAGGGCTCTGCAATCAATTGTTATTTCCGTTTTTTGGACGTAGCGGAGGAAGGCGATTTGCCTGATATTTACGAAGGGCTTGCCGCTAATTTTTTAAGCATCGGGAGTGAAAGCCAGTCCGCTTTCTATTATAATAAGCTGATTGACGTGGACGACACCTTGCCTGAAGAGACGAAATTTGACATCGCAGAAGCCTTTTCAACGGCGAAAAAGGAAAAATTCCGTTTTATTTATCCGCCCAAACTTGCCGATTATTCCAAAGAAATGAACGTTGGATCTAAGGCTCTGAAAGCGGGGGATTGTCGCCGCGCAATCAACGAGTTTTCTAAGGTGGAACAGGGCGCGAAAGAATACCCATCCGCGAAAGAAATGCAAGCGGTGGCGCATTTGCTTGCAGGGGAAACGGATTTGGCCGAGCAGGCGTGCAAGGAATTGCTTGCAAGTGTCCCCGACGACGTTCGGGCGCAGGCGACGCTTGCGGCGGTATATTTAGAACAAGGGCGCAAGGACGAAAGCCGCGCTTTGGCGGAAAAACTCGCCGCGGCGGAGCAGGAAAACGCGGACGATTTGTACAAGGTCGCAACGGTCTGCTGCGAAAACGAGATGCACGAGCAGGCTTATCAAAAATTTAAGCTACTCGAAAAGAAAATGCCGTATGATGGAAGAATGCTTTATTTTAAGGCGGTTGCCGCCTATAAAAGCGGGCGTTTGGCGGCGGCGGAAAAAGCTTTGGACGATCTTTGCACGGTATATACGGACGCGGAAGTCGCCAAATATTATCTAAAGGAATTGCGCACTTATCAGCAGGCGTTAGAAGAATGGAAAAAAGGGGACGAACAGGACTTGGAAAAGCCCGTTCCGCCCGAATTTACTTATTTTTATCATCTGCCGCAGGAAGAGCGGGAAGATCGTTGTGCGGCGTTGCTCAAAATCGGGGATAGCCCCAAGGACGAAGCGCAGATTTTCGGGTTGCTTGCTTTGCACGACGGATATTTCCAATGGTGCTTTGATGAAATGGACGGGGGCGACCACGATTTGCAGTATCTTGGTTTGGTCACGGCGATCCACGTCGGCGCAGACGAGTTCGTGCGGGACGTGTTGCTTGATTTTGAGATCGCGGATGTCTTAAAGATCGAAGCGTTGCGTTTACTGTTAGAACGAAATGAGGATTTGGACGTGGGTTTGGTACTGTGCAGCATTTACCGCCGCGTGCCCCTAATTCGTATTAAAATTGGCAGAAAACGTCACAAAAAATTTGTGGAAAGTTATGCGAAAGTTGCCTCCAAATTTGTGGCAATCAGCGACGACCACGGCGCAAAAATTGCGATTGCCGCAGAAAAGCTCTACCGCGCGTTGGAAAAGAACGACGCGCTGGATCTGGTGGATAAAGACGACGATTGCGCTTGCGCCATTTTTCTGTTGTCGGGATTAAAGGAACTGGGCAGGGATATGGCGATGATCGCTTCGGCGTTCGACGCTAATTTGGACAAAGTTCGGGTATTGATGAGTTATGTGGTTGCGGACGGCGTTTCGTCGCAAGCAACACAAAAAGATCAAACGTCCCAACCGCCGCAAACGGAAGAGAAGAAACAAGACGGAGAAGATAAATGAAACTGATTGATTTTGACGGGCTTTTCGACGAGAAATTGGCGCAATATATGTCCGAAAATAAAAACAAGCACACAGAAAAACAATGGGAAGACATTATTCCGAAGCTCTATAAAAAATTCGGGGATACCCATATTCCAAAGATCGCTTGTACGCCAAAGGAATATTATGCGCGTATGACGAATAACGAGCTTGTGGAAGCCTTGTCGGCGCATTTGTCGCAGGACGTACCCGTGCCTGAATTTTTGTGTAACGAGATCGAAAATCGCGGCGAAGTGGAAACGCTGTTGCCCATGTTAAGCAGCGAAGACCCCCAAACCGTGTCGTATGCAATCAATTTAATCGGGGAAGACGCGCGGGCGTTCGATGGGTATTTTGACATTCTCGCAAACGATCGGTTGGACGAAGATATACGCAGCGATCTTGCCGATATTTTGCGTTTGCATGCAGACGAAGTAAAAGCGCGGGCGCTTGCGATCTACCGCGATGGCAAGGCGAAGACGTACATGCTTGAAATATTATCGCGCGTGTGCGAACGCTCGGACGAAGTGTACGATTTGCTTATAGGCGAATTCCACGCCGCGGACGATTGTTCGCTGTATGCGGGGTATTTGGCGGCGTACGGCGACGAACGGGCTTTGCCTTTATTACTGCGCCGTATTGAAGACAGATCTATTGGCTTTGTGGAATTTCAAGAGCTGAAATATGCAATCGAATCGTTGGGCGGCGAATACAATGAAGCGCGTGATTTTTCTAACGATAAAGACTATTTGGCGATTGAAGCGGCAACGGCTAAGGAAAGGGAAATTGGCGAATTAAAGAGCTGAAAAATACAATAAAAAGAATAACGGCGATTATCTCCGCATATAGTAAACCGTATAGGGTTTGCCTGCGGAGATTTTTTATGCCCCAAATTGCGGTGATTTCGACACGTATGGGGGGATTTTCGCATAAAGATACGGCAATCAAGGGAGGCGTTGATGGAAAATTACAGCGTATACGAAGACATTGCCCACCGCACGGGCGGAGATATTTACATAGGCGTAGTCGGTCCTGTGCGGACGGGAAAATCCACCTTTATCAAGCGAGTGATGGAAACGCTTGTGATTCCTGCGGCGGATGAAAAAGTCCGTGCGGAGATGACGGATGAATTGCCGCAATCGGCGGCGGGGAAAACGGTGATGACGACCGAGCCGAAGTTTGTGCCTAAAACTGCGGCAAAAATTACGGTGGCGAAAGGCGCGGACGTGTCCGTACGTTTGGTCGATTGCGTGGGGTTTGCCGTAGACGGGGCGAGCGGCTTTGAAGAAGACGGCTCGCCGAGGCTGGTCAATACGCCTTGGCATACCGAGCCTATGCCTTTTGAACAGGCGGCTGCGATCGGCACGGAAAAGGTGATTCGGGAACATTCTACGATTGGGGTGTTGGTCACGACGGACGGGAGTATTACCGACATCTCGCGTGAAAATTACGTCGCCGCGGAAGAGCGCGCGGTACGGGAATTGCAAGGGATTGATAAGCCTTTCGTTATCCTCTTAAATTGTAAAAATCCGTCCGAAGTTTCCGCTCTCAAAAAAACTTTGGAAGAGAAATACGGCGTACCCGTGGTTGCGATGAACGTGGAAAAGATGGGTGAAAACGAGATGTTGGAGCTCTTCCAAAAAATACTTTTCGAGTTCCCTGTAATGCGCATTGACGTAAAGTTGCCTAAGTGGTTGCGTACCTTTGCGGAAGACCATGGCGCGGTGCATGGTGCGCTTTCCGCGGTGAAAAATGCTGCGGCTAATATTCGTAAAATGCGCGATTGCTTTGCGTTAGAAACGCTTTTTGATAGCGATGCCGATTATCTGAATCCCGACGAGATCCGTATGGGCCTTGGGAAAGGTCGGGCAGAGATCACGATCGGGACGAAGGAAGAATTTTTCTATCGCACAATCAGCGAAACGTGCGGTGAAGAACTGCGTGATCATCTTTCTCTCATGCAATATTTGAAAGCGGTTGCGTCGATTAAAAAGGATTACGATAAGGTCAAAGACGCGCTGAAAGAGGCGGCGGAAAATGGTTACGGGATCGTATATCCGCGCGAAGAAGACTACACGTTGGAAAAACCGCAACTTGTGAAAAAGGGCGCAAGCTACGGCGTGGAATTTAAAGCAAGAGCCAGCGGTTATCATATCGTGCGTGTGGACGTTACGGGGCAGATCAGTCCGATTATCGGGTCTCAGCAGCAGGGTGAAGATTTTGTAAACGACACGTTACGCGCATACGAAGAGGGAGAAGAACGCGTTTGGGAAACGAGTATTTTTGGGAAATCCTTGCGCTCGTTGGTCGAGGGTGAGATGGCGGGCAAGAGCAACGCTATGCCTGTTGAACTTCGAAAAAAGATGCGTCGTATCGTGACGAAGATTGTCAACGATGGGAAGACGAATGTATTTTGCCTGATTTTTTAAAGGGAAAACGGGCTGTTTTGTGGGAATAAAAGGTTGGGAAACGGGGTATACTCATTATAAAGGTAAGCGCGGAGGTTTCCATGAGTAAAACGATAAAGCCCAAAAAGGATAAAGTGCCCAAGATCAGTGAAGAAGAATACGTTGCATATCTTTCCGCTCTCAAAAATATGACGGAAGGGGTAGACGGGGGTGACGTGACAGGTGTACCGACGTCTACGCAGGGAAAGGAAGAATAGAAGGAAAAACGGGGAGCGAATAACGTTCTCCGTTTTTTACGATTAAAAAAGTTTTTTCTAAAAACGGAAAAATTTTAAAAAAAATGCAAAAAAACGGTTGACAAAGCCGATAGATTTTAGTATTATTATAAAGCTGTTTTGAATGGCGCGTGGAAAATGCGCTGTGCAGGA
>JAZSJN010000117.1:0-8154 GCA_045534315.1 Candidatus Scatosoma sp. | reverse complement strand
ACGTACAGCGGCGTGCGTATGATTCGCGACGCAAAACGCGCAGGCGTAAAAGTAACGGCGGAAACCTGCCCGCACTACTATTCCTACACCGACGAAATTATTAAGACGTACGATACCAATACGAAAGTGAATCCGCCAATCCGCGAAGAGATTGACAAGCAGGCAATTTTGGCGGGATTGAAAGACGGAACGCTCGATTGTATCGTCACCGACCATGCGCCCCACCACGCGGACGATAAAAACGTGGAATATAACGCGGCGGCGTTTGGGATTAGCGGCATTGAAACTTCGTTTGGTTTTGCCATCACTAACTTGTACAAAAAAGGCGTGTTGAGCCTTAGTGAAATCGCAGATAAAATGTCTGCTGCCCCCGCGCGTATCCTTGGTTTGGACGGCGGCGAGATCAAAGAGGGGGGCGTAGCCGATCTTATGATCGCCGATTTGGATGAACAATGGGTGATCGAGCCTGAAAAATTCGTCAGCAAGGGTAAAAACAACCCCTTTGGCGGTGAAAAGTTGGACGGCGTAGTGAAATATACGATCGTGAACGGCGACGTAAAATACAAAGCATAAACATAAAAAACAAAGAAAGGGGCAAAACCTATGATTACCGATAAATTGATCGACGGCATTATTGCTATGCAAAACCCTACGTGCGTTGGCTTGGACACGTTGTTCGACTACTTGCCCGACGATATGCGCGCGGGCGCGAAGACGTTCGACGATGTTGCGGCACGCGTTTTGGAGTTTAATAAAAAGATTATTGACAATGTGTACGATATCGTACCGTCCGTAAAAGTGCAGATTGCGTATTACGAAATGTACGGCGCGGCGGGTATGAAAGCGTACTACGAAACGTTGCAATACGCGGCGAAAAAGGGTTTGGTCGTGATTGCGGACGCAAAACGTAACGATATAGGCTCGACGGCGTCCTGCTATGCAAAGGCATTCCTTGGCGAAACGCAGGTCAACGACGCAACGATTAAGGCGTTCCCGTCCGATTACGTAACGGTAAACGGTTATCTCGGCTCGGACGGTATTATTCCGTTCGTAGAACAATGCGAAAAGCATGACAAGGGTATTTTCGTTTTGGTAAAAACGTCCAATCCGTCGGGCGCGGAAATTCAAAATATGGTGCTTGAAAACGGTATGCCCATGTACGAATACGTAGGCGGTTTGGTAGAGAAGTGGGGGGAAAGCACAATCGGCAAATACGGCTATTCGGCGGTAGGCGCGGTCGTTGGCGCAACGCACCCTACGGAAGCGGCGCGTCTTCGCGAAGTTTTGCCGCATACTTTCTTCTTGATCCCTGGCTATGGCGCGCAAGGCGGCAACGCGGAAATGTTAAAGAGCTGTTTTGGGAAAGACGGTCTTGGCGGCGTTGTAAACAATTCCCGCGGGATCTTGTGCGCATATAAAAAGAACGGCGGCACGTATTACGACGCGGCGCGCGCAGCTTGTATTGCAATGCAGAAGGATTTGTCGTCTGTAATCGGACCTATGGGTAAATAAAACGACGTACATACGTCGCATTTCAGCGTTGTCGCTCGGTTACGTACTATCGGTACGCGCCCTCGCGCCGCCTTGAACTGCTCGTATCTCCGCCGTTTTTGTAATAGTATTAAGGAAAATAATATGAAAGATTATATCGGAACAATTGTCAAAAACGAAAAGATTGCCGACAACGTTCATGCGGTAACCTTTGCGCTGAACGAAGACGTTAAGGTGCGCTGTGGGCAGTTCGGAAATATCGCCGTAGGCGGATCGCATTTGCTCCGCCGCCCGATCGCCATTTGTAAAGTGGAGGGTAGAGAAGTAACGTTTTGTTATCAAATCAAGGGCGAAGGTACGCAAAAACTCAAAGCCATGGAAACGGGCACGCAGCTCAATCTTTTAATGCCCCTTGGTAACGGTTTTTATATCGAAGAACACGAAAAGAAAGTCGCGCTTGTCGGCGGCGGCGTGGGGGTATTTCCACTCATTTCCGTTTTGCGCGAATACGCGTCCACGAAAGAGATCGCGGCGTATATCGGCTATCGTAACAAAGGCGCGGTTTGCGGCGTAGAAGAATTTGCCAAAGCGCAAAAATTTATTGCTGTTACCGACGACGGCAGTTACGGCGCGCAGATGAACGCGGTACAGGCGTTTGCGGCGGACCTTGAAAAAGGCAACCGCCCCGACGTGGTGCTCTCTTGTGGACCTACACCCATGCTCCGTGCGCTCAAGGCGTTGATTGAAAAGGAAAATATCCCTTGCTACGTATCGTTGGAAGAGCGTATGGGGTGCGGTATCGGCGCGTGTCTTGTGTGCGTGTGTGATATGACGAACGGCAAACGCGCGCGTGTGTGCAAGGACGGACCTGTGTTTAACGCTAAGGACGTTACGCTGTAAGGGTGAATCCCTTTCACAAGGGGACGTATCCCGTGGAATGAACGAAAAAGGAATTTTATTATGGCAAATTTATCAGTAAATCTTTGCGGAGTCAATTTCAAAAACCCCGTAATTGCGGCGTCGGGTACGTATGGTTTCGGACGTGAATTTAACGAGTTGTACGATATTGGTAAAATCGGCGGCGTGTCCACGAAAGGCTTGACGAACGAGCCTCGTTTGGGCAATCCCGTGCCCCGTATTGCAGAATCGCGCGGAGTGATTCTCAACGCTGTTGGGTTGCAAAATCCCGGTGTGGAACACTTTATAGGAAACGATTTGGAATGGTTGAAAAGTACAGGCACGGTCGTGATTGCAAACGTTGCGGGCAAGACCTTGGACGATTATGAAAAGATTTGCGCGCGTTTAAACGGCTTGGTGGACATGATCGAATTGAATATATCTTGCCCCAACGTAAAGAGTGGCGGTATGGCGTTTGGTATCAAACCCGAAACGGTGGAAGAAGTAACGCGCGTGGCAAAAAAAGGCGCGAAAGACACGCCGCTGATCGTCAAGCTTTCGCCAAACGTTGAAAGTATCGCGCTCAACGCGCAGGCGGCGGAACGTGGTGGCGCGGACGCAATTTCGCTCATCAATACGTTGACGGGTATGGCGATCGATATCGAGCGCAGAAGACCGATTATTGCCAATAACACGGGCGGCGTATCGGGCGCGGGCGTAAAACCGATTGCCGTGCGGATGACGTACGAAGCGGCGCAGGCGGTCAAGATCCCCGTAATCGGTATGGGTGGTATCACTTGCGCGGAACACGCGTTCGAGTTTTTGATGTCCGCCATGAAGGCGGTGCAGGTCGGTACGGCAAATTTCACCGATCCGTATGCGATGCCCAAGATTATAGACGGGCTTAACGCTTGGTGTGACAAGCACAATATCGCAAACGTATCCGAACTGACGGGCGTTTTACAATTAAATCAAAGATAAGGAAAAAAGGAGAAATATCATGGGATATACCTATAAAGAAGAATTTATCCGTTTTATGGTGGATAACGGCGTTTTGAAATTTGGCGAATTTACCTTAAAAAGCGGCAGAATTGCCCCCTATTTCATCAATACGGGCAATTACAAAACGGGCAAACAGCTTGCAAAGCTTGGGGAATATTATGCGGCTTGTATCCACGACAACGGTTTGCAAGCGGAAACGTTGGTAGGTCCTGCGTATAAGGGAATTCCCCTGTCTGTGGCGACGGCGGTGGCAATGTATCATAATTACGATACGGAAATGAACTATTGCTTTGATAGAAAGGAAGTCAAAGACCACGGCGAAGGCGGGCTTTTCGTCGGTAAACAACTTGTAGACGGCGAAAAGGTTATCATTATCGAAGACGTTATGACGAGCGGTAAGGCTCTGCGCGAAATTTTGCCTAAATTAGAAGCGGCGGCAAAGGTAAACGTGGTGGGAATGATTATATCCGTAGACCGTAGAGAAAAGGGCTTGACCAGCGATCTGTCGGCGGTTTCCGAAGCGAAAAAGGAATTTGGAATCGACGTATATTCGGTGGTGACGATGGACGATATTATTTCGGCAATTGAAAAAGGCGTCGTAGACGGCAAAGAGCATCTCGACGCAATGTACGCATACCGTAATACATACGGCGCAAAATAAGTCTTTTTTAGGGCGGTTATAAAGGCGAAAGAACAAAATATCCGTTAGCGTATCCGTTTGACGGGTGGAAACAGCCGTTTTTCTATTCTGCTTGGAAAAAAGGCGGGCGTTGCGGTACGGTTATCAAAAACGTGCATTGCGCTCAGAGCTAAAAACAGAGCAAACAAAAAACAGACGGCGGTTAAAAATAGTTTTTTATTCATGGTTTCAGTATGGATAAAAAACGGAAATTTATGTAAAACTGCGCGAAAAAACGCGCTGGGAAAGGGTAGGAGTAATATGAAAAAAATTATTTTAACAGGGGACAGACCTACGGGGAAATTGCATATCGGGCATTACGTAGGCTCGCTCAGACGGCGTGTGGAAATGCAAAACAGCGGCGATTTTGAAAAAATTTACATTATGATCGCGGACGCGCAGGCACTTACGGACAATTTTGATAATCCCGATAAGGTTCGCGCGAATATCACGGAAGTTGCGCTCGATTATCTGGCGTGCGGGCTTGATCCCAATAAATCGACGATTTTTATTCAATCGCACGTCGAACAGCTTACCGAGCTGACGTTTTATTATATGAACTTGGTTACGCTTTCCCGTTTGGAACGCAATCCGACGGTAAAGACGGAGCTGAAACTTCGCAACTTTGAAGGCTCGATCCCGATGGGATTTTTGACCTATCCCGTATCGCAGACGGCAGACATTACGGCGTTCAAGGCGACGACCGTACCCGTAGGGGAAGACCAGCTGCCCATGTTAGAACAAGCGCGTGAAATCGTGCGTAGTTTCAACGGTTTGTACGGCGAAACGCTCGTCGAACCGCAGGCGGTTTTGCCCCAAAACAAGTCCTGTTTGCGTTTGCCCGGCACGGACGGTATGGCGAAAATGAGCAAATCGCTTGGAAATTGTATCTACCTTTCGGATAGCGCGGACGAGATCAAACGCAAGGTTATGGGTATGTATACCGATCCTAACCATATTAAGGTAACCGATCCCGGCGATACGAAAAATAACCCGACGTTTATCTATTTGGATGCTTTCTCGACGGAAGAACATTTCAAGACATACTTGCCCGAATATGCAAACCTTGACGAGTTGAAAGCGCATTATGAACGCGGCGGTCTTGGAGATATGAAGGTCAAGAAATTCTTGAACGCAGTTATGCAGGAAACGTTAGAACCGATTCGTACCCGTCGTGAAGAGTTGGCAAAGGATTTGCCTGCGATTTGGGAGATGCTCAAAAAAGGGAGCGAAGACGCGCGCGCGGTGGCGGCGCAAACGCTTGCCGAAGTAAAGAGAGCGATGAAGATCAATTACTTCGAATAAAAACGGAAAAGGACAATGAGAAAAGCCGAGGCAAATGCGCCTCGGCTTTAATAGAGCAAATTTTTCAATTAGTTGTTGATGATATCCTTGTAAGCTTTACCGAATTTCATCACGGGTTTTTTGCATGCAGGAATTTGCACGGGAGCTTTCGTCTGAGGGTTAATACCCGTCTTAGCTGCTACGTCCTTAACTTCGAAAGAGCCAAACCCAACAAGGTTAACCTTTTCGCCAGCCTTCAACGCTTCGGTAACCGTAGCGATAAATGCGTCGTACGCGATAGCCGCGTCCTTGTTCGTGAAACCTGCTTTTTCTGCCATTGCTTTGATCAATTCGCCTTTGTTCATAAGAGAATCCCCTTTATAATATTTTTTGCTTAAAAACGCGAAAATCTTTAAGTACTTCTATTATACCCTATAGAAACTTGTTTGTCAATAGGCAAACGTAAAAAAAATGCCGAAAAACCTTGAAAATCCTGCTTTTTTTGTGTTTTTTTGACCAAAAAGACAAAAAAATAGCCTTCAAAATAAAAAAATAGCCGTACTCCGCGAAAACAAAGGGGTTACGGCTTATTTTTATCAATTGTAAATCAAATCTCCGAAGAATGGAAACCAAGCCCCAAAACTTGCGAAGCTTTGCTCATGACGACAAATGAATCCGGATCAATTTGCTTGATCAATCTTCGAACGGTTGCGATTTGTCGACGGCTGACGATCACGACCAGCATAGTGCGTTTTTCCTGCGTATACATACCAGTTGCGGGTAACGCGGTAACACCACGGCTAAGCTCGTGCATCAATACGCGGGAGAGCAGGTCAGGGTTATTGGTGATAATTCTAAATTCAATAGCGGAATGATACCCGTGGGTTACCGTTTCGTTGGTTTTGCTTTCTATGTATGCTTCAAACGCCGCCATCATGATCGGGAGCAAGGTTGCGCCGTAATTAATTTTGCCCGTATCGGGGTAACGTTCGTAGAAAACGAATACCGAACAGCCGATAATCACGCAATTAAGAACAAAGATGACCCATGCGATCGAACTTGCGTTAATTTTTTTCTGAATCATAACCGCTGCAATATCTGCGCCGCCCGTACTGCCGCCCACCTTAAAGGCAAGCGCGATGGCTACGCCGATACAAAGCCCGGCCGCGATCGCCGCGAAGATTTTTTCGCCGCCTGCGCCAAATTCTATACGAAAATCGTTAAACGCCTGTTCAAATAGGAACAGCCATAAGGATTGTAAACCGATATTTGTCGCGGAAAGAATGGCAAACCGTTTTTTTACAAAGAAAAAGGACAGCACGACCAAAGGTAAATTAAGTCCTAAGAGCATGAGTGATTGCGGAATTTTTCCGTTGGAGGCTACGTTGGCCAAAATGGCGATACCGCTTGCGCCGCCGATTGTAAAGTCATTAGGAGTAATTAAACTGTGCGCGGCAAACGCAATCAGTAAGGAGGAAAGGATTGTATAGACGAATGCCTTAATCCACAACAGAACCTTGCCTTTTCTGCTGCCCGCTAAAGGATCGATATTATCTTTGGTAATTTTAGGGGGTAACTGTGCGTGGTTGCTTTCCTGCATCTGCGCATTTTCGCCTATTATCGTTTCTTTCTCTTTCATAATTATAAAACCTCGTGGTTTATCTAATCTATTCGATAGTTATTTTAACATATTTTTTCAAGGGCTGCAAGGGTTTTGAGAGAAAAACTCTGTAAGAAAACAGAGAATTTTTGCATGAAAAACCGCCCCGCAATCTATTTTTTGCGGAGCGGTAGTTGCAAGCAGGATTATAACGCCTCGACAACGAAGGTGATTTTCGCCGATACGTTTTCCATTAATCGAATTTCTGCGGGGAAAGAACCTAACGCTTTCACGCTGTCCATTTTGATTTTCTTTTTGTCAATATCAAAACCGATTTCGGCGAGTGCCGCCGCTACGTGCGCAGACGATACCGAACCGAACAGTTTTCCGTTTTCGCCCGTTTTGATCTTTACCGAAACGGATTTTCCTTCCAAGGTTGCTGCCAATTCTTTGAGCGCTTTGACTTCTTCCGCTTTGTGGAATTCCTGCGCGGCTTTCTTTTGCGCGGCTTCGTGAATATTGCTTGCGGTTGCCGCTTGCGCCAGACCTTTTTTAATTAAGAAATTCCGTCCGTAGCCGTCAGCCACTTCCACAACGTCGCCTTTTTTACCCGTACCTTTTACGTCTGCTTTTAAGATAACTTTCATATGCATATCCTCCGTCAATTTCACTTTACGCTACTATTGTACAGGAAAAAAAAGAAAATGTCAATATTTTTTTGAAAGTTGGACATACTGTATTTACCTTACAAGGAGGATTTTTATTATGGAAAGAGAAGTAAACACGAGTATCGGTTGCAACGTAACCGATTGCAAGTACAACAAAGCAGGGGATTATTGCACCTTGCACAAAATCCACGTAGGCAATACGTGCAGCTGTGACGCAGAAAGCTGTACGTGCTGCGACAGTTTCGAAAGAAAATAAGTTGATACGTGGTAAAAGCCGCCTTGCCGTTTGGTAGGGCGGTTTTTCGCGCAAAAATAAGCGAATACCATACAAGTTGAGCGAATAGGATATTGTTTTTTAAAAAAATAAGTACTATAATAAATATATTAATAATGTGAGGAAAACATATATGAACAAAATTAAGAAAGCGTTATTGTTAGCGTTGTCCCTTGCAATGTCTGCAACGTTGTTTGCGGCATGCAAAGACAAAAATAATGGCGGCAGTACGAGCAGTTCGGACGTTTCTAGCGAGGTA
>JAZSJN010000164.1:0-3945 GCA_045534315.1 Candidatus Scatosoma sp. | reverse complement strand
TTCATAACGGACGCGTAATCCCCTTGCGAGAATAATTTCATATCGAAATTTTGCACGCTTCTGGCTTTCCACAGACGAAGTACGGAAACGGCTTTGCTGTCGTAGCCCGAAACCATCATATCGTAAGCAACCGCCTGAATTTCTTTTGCATCGCGATAGATCGATTCCAAGCCGTGTTCCGTCCACTTTTCTTCAATGTAACCGTCGAATTTAACGGTAAAGACCTTATCGCTTCTCTGCGTTAACCAAACTTCACCGCCGGGGAGCCAAACGTCGGGCAACTCCGTCTGCCAACCGTCTACGATCTTTTGTTTGAACAGACCGTAATCGTAGCGAATCGAATACCCCATTGCGGGATAATCCCCCGTTGCCAAAGCGTCTAAGAAACACGCCGCCAAACGGCCCAAACCGCCGTTACCAAGCCCTGCATCCGGTTCAAGTTCGTACAAATCTTCCAAAGTCGTGTCGTATTCTTTGAGCGCTGCGGCAAACGTTTCACCCAATCCAAGGTTGAAAATGCTATTCTTCAGGGAACGTCCCATCAAAAATTCCATGCAAAGATAGTACACGCGTTTTGCTTTGTTTGCCTTGGTCGTCAAATGGAAATTATGTCGTTTTTCCAACATAATATCACGAACGCTCATAACGACCGCTTTATAAAGCTGATCCTTTCTTGCCTCGGACGGCGCAACGCCGAAATAGCGCGAGAGCTTACCTTTGATCAGCTCTTTTGCTGCCGTTTCCGAAATTTGTTCTTTTTTCATATCTCAATTCTCCTAAAAAAAATTATTTTTCGTTTGTATTTTATTGATTATTTTGTTATTGATACCACGTGTTGTACGTAGCCTCATACAATTTCTTATACTCTTCTGCCGAGCGCTGCCAAGAAAAATCGGTAGTAGCTGCCTTTTTCATTAAGGCTGTCCATTGTTCGGTATTTTTATACACGCCCAACGCTTCGTGTACTACGTACAGCATGTCGTATGCGTTGCAGGATGCAAAGGTAAAACCGTTACCGCCCGCGCCGTAAGGTTTTATACTGTCGTACAGCCCACCCGTTTCTCTTACAACGGGTACGGTTGCATAACGTGATGCAATCATTTGAGAAAGTCCGCATGGTTCGCTTACCGACGGCATCAGGAAAATATCCGCGCCCGAATAGATCTTTTTGGAAAGATCGCCGTTGAATGCGATATTCGCCGACATTTTACCTTCATAATTCGTGCCGAGCATGCGGAAATATTCTTCATACGCGCTATCCCCCGTGCCGAGCAATACAAATTGTATATCTTCGTGCAAAATATCTTCCGCAACCGTCTTAACCAATTCCAATCCCTTATGTGAAACCAAACGAGTGATCATGGCAATAATCGGCACGTCTTTCACGGGCAAACCGAGCATTTTTTGCAATTCCGTTTTACAGGTCTTCTTGCCTGCGAAATTTTCAGCGGAATAATTTTCAAACAACGCTTTATCCGTTTCGGGATTGTACATATCGACGTCAATGCCGTTCAAAATACCCGTCAGTTTGCTTTCGTTTTTACAAATAATATCCTGCAAGCCGTGCGCATACTGCGCCGTCATAATTTCCTTGGCATACGTCGGGCTGACCGTCGAGAAACGTTCGCAACACTCAATCGCCGCTTTCATTAGGTTGATGGCGCCGTCGTATTCCATAAGTCCTGCGAAATCGTCGTGAATGCCGAACAGATCGCCCAAAATATCCATAGAAAATTTGCCTTGGTATTCGATATTGTGAATGGTAAACAACGCGCGGATATTTTCATATTCGGGAAGTTTACAATAGCTCGTTTTCAGATAGATAGCTGCAAGAGCCGCCTGCCAGTCGTGGCAATGCAAAACGTCGGGATAGAAATCGATAAACGGCATGATTTCTAAAGCGCTGCGCGAGAAAAACGCAAAACGTTCCCCATCGTCATAATAACCATAGCAAGTCGGATCGTAGCCATGTCGTTCTGTGAGCCAAGGAGTTGGCCATTAGTATTGTCTTCCTAAGACCGCTTGGCCTCCGACTTCGGGATAGAAATCGATAAACGGCATGATTTCTAAAGCGCTGCGCGAGAAAAACGCAAAACGTTCCCCATCGTCATAATAACCATAGCAACCGGGACGTTTGAAATAATATTCGTTGTCCACAAAATAGAAAGTTACGCCGTTTTCGACACATGTAAACACACCACAGTATTGATTGCGCCAAGAAAGCGGCACGTAAATATTTCCAAGAAAAGACAGCTTTCTACGCTGATCGGCTTTAATATCCGAATACAAAGGTAATACCACACGAATATCGTATTTTGGATCTTTTGCCAAAGCCTGCGGCAATGAGCCGATTACGTCTGCAAGACCGCCCGTAGCGATAAAAGGTCGTGCTTCTGACGCTACGAACAATATTTTCTTTTTCGACATAACGATCGGATCGTTTTTCTTCGTTTTCTTGGGCGCGCTGACGTCTGCGCTTTCAATAATTTCTACTGTTTTCGTTTTTTTGGTTGCCATAATAACTCCTAAAAATCAAAATTGAGTGGTTAAATAACCATTTGCGCGCGATCTGCGCAAAGACAGACCGCGTGCATAGTAACGGTATTAAATTAATAAGAACTTACAATCAAAGTCTTGTGCCTTTTTGGATAAAGTAAGGCAATTCGCTGCACCCTGCGAGCGTTCTTCTGTCGCTGATAACAACGTTTTTATCGGTAATTACGCAATCGAGAGAACTATTCGCACCGATAATGTTGTCTTGCATGATGATCGAGTTGCGAACCACCGCTCCTTTTTCTACCTTTACGCCGCGGAACAAAATGGAATTTTCCACTACCCCTTCAATGACGCAACCGTCGGATATCAGCGAGTTTTTCACCACTGCATTTTCGCCGTATTTAGACGGCGCGCTGTCGCGTACTTTTGTATAAATATCTCTTTCGCCGAACAACTCGTCGCGAACGTCTTTTTCAAGCAATTCCATATTATGCTTATAGTACGCCGACATCGAATCAATCCCTGCATAATATCCTTTGAAATCGTACTGATAAATCTTCAAACTATTAAGCTGCTTCACCAAAATATCGCTTTCAAAGCTGCTAAAACCGTGTGTTACGGAATCTTCTACAACGTTCAAAAGGAACTGACGGTTGATCACCATCATATTGATAAAAATATCCGCTTTCGAACCTTCGCTCATGTGCGGCGAAAGCTGAATTTCGTTGACTCTACCCGTTTCACCTGCCTTTACCAAGATAAAATCGGAACGGTGTCCTACTTTACCGTGGTGAGTAACAAGGGTAATATCTGCCTGTTTGCTTTCATGATAATTGATAATATCAGAAATATCAATTCTTGCCACGCCATCACAATCGGTAAGCACGACGTATTTTTCCTTGCGACGGCTCAAAAAACCCGTAACCGAGCCGAGTGCTTCCAGGCGGTTGGTGTATAATTTATCGTGTTTTTCAGAGAAAGGCGGGAGCAGGATAACACCGCCGTCCTTTCTTGCCAAATCCCAATCTTTACCGCTACCGATATGATCGATCAAGGAGCGGTAGTTGTTATTCGTCATAAGCCCTACCGTCGTGATACCCGAGTTGACCATATTCGAGAGAATAAAGTCGATAATACGGTATCTGCCGCCAAATGGGATGGATGCCATTGTTCTTCTGCGGACGAGTTCAGGAACGGTCTCTTCGTGCATATTAGAAAAAATAACGCCAATTGCAGATGCTGCCATAATTCGATCCCCCTTTACGCCAAAATATCGTTTTCGTGTTTCTGACCTTCCGTCACCGAAACACCGTCTGCAACCGTGATTCCTCTGCCGAGTACCACGATTTCTGCCTTTTCGTCCTTTTCTACGCCGATCTTCGCGTTTTTGCCGACCGTTACGTTTTCGTCGATAACCGAATACGAAACCACCGCGCCCGCTTTGATCAC
>JAZSJN010000102.1:0-3683 GCA_045534315.1 Candidatus Scatosoma sp. | reverse complement strand
GCCTCCGACTTGACGTTTTGGAAGATATCGACGTGGCTTATGCGCGCGCGGAATTTTCCTATAAACTTTCCTGTGTAAAACCGCAAATCAACGGTGACGGCGTGATTGCAATCGAACAGGGCAGACACCCGCTAATCGATCGGAAAAAGGTCGTGCCCGTATCTCTGTCTTTGGGCAAAGATTACCGTTTTCTTTTGATTAGCGGTCCAAATACGGGCGGCAAAACGGTTACTTTGAAAATGGTCGGGCTGTTTGCCATGATGGCAATGTGCGGTCTGTTTATTCCTGCAAAACGCGCCGTTTTATCCACTTTTGATGAAATATATTGCGACGTGGGCGATTCGCAGAGCATCGAAGAGAGTCTTTCCACGTTCTCGTCCCACATCACAAACATTATCGATATTGTCAACCGCGCCAATAAAAACTGTCTTGTATTGATTGACGAGTTGGGCGGGGGGACAGACCCCGACGAAGGGCAGGCTTTGGCAAAAGCAATTGTTTCGCACCTGTTAAAAACGGGCTGTGCGGGCGTCGTTACTACGCACTATACGGCGTTGAAAGAATTTGCGTTTTCAACGCAAGGAATCGAAAACGCGTGCATGGAATTTGACGCAAACACTCTGCAACCCTTGTACGTTATGCATATAGGGTTGCCAGGATCGAGCAATGCGTTGGCAATTTCTCGAAGATTAGGGCTGAAAGAGAGTATTTTGCAAGACGCCCTTTCTAATTTATCTGAAGACGCGCAAAAATTTGAAAATATCGTTCGTACGGCGGAAGAAAGCCGTATCGCCGCGGAAGAAAGCTTGAAACAAGCCAACCGATTAAAGTCGGAATGGCAGGAAAAATTGCAAGAATTAGAGATTGAAAGTAATAAATTAAAACGGGAAAAAGAAAAATTGTTCACATCCGCAAAAGCGGAAAGCCGTCGCATCATCAACGAACGTACGGCGGATGCGGAAGAGATTTTGCACGAGATCGAAGAGATTTTTGCCCGCGAAAATCTTTCGCAAGCGGATTTAATCAAGGCGAGAACGCTGAAAAACAAGCTTGCCGATAAAGCCTTTGAGAGTGAGCACGAAGAAGAGTATACGCCGCAATACGCGCCTGTAAAGGCAAGCGAGTTAAAGGTTGGCATGACGGTATTCGTAAAAAGCTTAAATCAAGAAGGGATTGTGCAGAATATTCGTATGCAAAAGGGTGAGGCGGAGATACTTTGCGGCAGTATTCGTATGCGGAGCAAAATTTCCGATCTTTCCGTTGTAATTATACCGCCGAAAGCACAGACTAAAAACAAGGCGCAAAAATGGAAGAAATCGGGCGGCGAAAATAACGTTCAGGTTACGAAATCCTTAAAACCCAAGCCTGCATCTTCGCTCGAAATCAACGTGATTGGGTTGACTGTGCACGAAGCTTTGCCTGAAATCGAGCTGTTTTTGGATTCTGCCGTGATATCAAACTTAGAAGAAGTACGCATTGTTCACGGTATGGGTACGGGTAAGCTCCGTGCGGGAGTGCACGATTTTTTGCGCACGCATCCTAACGTAGCCGAATACCGCCTTGGCAAATACGGCGAAGGGGATACGGGGGTTACGATCGTCAAATTGAAATAGGGAAAAGCAAACGGATTTTTGTTTTTTGCGCATAACCTTATAAAAAAGAAAATAGGATAAAACAAAATCTTTTTTTGAGGTGTGCGTTGAAAAAGTCTGAAAAAAAAACCGTAATATCCCGTTTTACCACCAAAATAGCGTCAAATCTCGTGTTGAGCGTGCTTGTTTTAACGATAGGTGTGCTTTGCCTTGCGCCGATGGAAAAGAGCGTTATGGTAGAAGGTGAAGAAACGAAGATCTACCGCAGTGCAGGGGAAAACGGCAAGGGTGTGTCGCTGATGTTTAACGTGTATTGGGGCACGGACGAAGTTTATAAAATTTTGGACGTATTGGAAACGCACAGCGCAAAAGCGACTTTCTTTATCGGCGGTTGTTGGGCTGACGACAACGTGGATTGTCTTCGTGAAATCTACGCAAAGGGGCACGAAATCGGCAATCACGGCTATTTTCATAAATCACACGATATGCTCAGCGTGTCGCAAAATCAGCAGGAAATTGCCACTTGTAATCGCTTTATCGAGTTGTCGATAGGGGTAGTGCCCACGCTGTTTGCACCCCCGTCGGGTGCGTACGGAAACGATATGCTCACCGCTTGTCAAGCGCTAAAAATGACGACGATTTTATGGTCGAAAGATACGATCGATTGGCGGGATAAGGACAGAACTTTGATCTATCAGCGCGCGACGAAAAACGTGCAAAAAGGGGATTTTATTTTAATGCATCCCATGGCGGAAACGGTGGCTGCATTAAACGATATTTTAACGTATTATAAAAATAACGGTTTGGAAACCGTTACGGTTTCCGACAATTTACAGGAGAACGGATAGATGGTATACGAAAAGAGATATGATAACGGGCTGCGGCTCGTGGTCAAAAAAATGGAAGGATTGATGTCGGTAACGATGGGGATTCTCGTCGGAACGGGCGCAGGCGTAGAAACGGACGCGGAAGACGGCATTTCTCATTTTATCGAACATATGCAGTTTAAAGGAACGCAAAAGCGCAACGCTTTCGAAATTTCCGACGCGTTCGATCGAATCGGGGCGCAAGTCAACGCTTTTACAGGCAAAGATCTTACTTGCTATTATTCCAAATGCACGTCCGATCACACGGCGGATTGTTTTGAACTGCTTTCTGATTTGTTCTTAAACGCGACTTTTCCCGACGATGAAATGGAACGGGAGAAAGGGGTGATTTGTGAAGAAATATCCATGAACGAAGACACCCCCGAAGATCTGTGTTTGGATTTGCTTGCCAACGCCTTTTACGGCAAGGAAAACTACGGCAGAAATATTCTCGGCAGCGCGAAAAACGTCAAAGGCTTTACGTTTGAAGACGTGCAAAAATACAAACGCGCGCGGTATTGCCCCGAAAATATCGTTATTTCCTTTGCAGGCGGCGTGGATATGGCAACGGCGCAATCGCTTGTGGAAACGTATTTTGGAAACCTTGAAAAGGGCGAGTTTGAAGACAGAAAACCCAACATAATTAAACAACATTTAAGTCTTGTCAAACAAAAGCCGATTGAACAAATGCACATAGCGATCGCCTATCCGTCTGTTTGCCGCGGGGATAGCCGCGAAGATATGGTCAGCGCAATCAACGGCATATTCGGCGGTTCAATGAGCGCGCGGCTTTTTCAAGAAGTTCGCGAAAAACGTGGGCTTGCCTATTCCGTTTATTCTTATATATCCGCATTCCCCGAAGCGGCAACCCAAAATATTTATGCGGGAGTAAACCCCGCCAAAGCGGACGAAGCGTATCAGGCAATCAAAGACGTCGTTTTAAATATGAAAAAAGACGGTATCACGAAAGACGAATTTTTACGCAGTAGAGAGCAAATGAAAGCAGGTATGTTTTTCAGCAACGAAAGCAGTAACGCGCAGATGCTGTTGTACGGTAAATATATGATGTATTTTAACAAGATTTTTGATTTTGAAGACAAGCTTAACAAAATCAACGCGCTTTCCCTTGCGGACGCGCACGAAGCGTTAAAAAGTATGTTCGACGATTCTAAAAAGGCGTTATCCCTTGTCGGCGCGGCGAAAAAGGCGTTAAGCTTATGAAAAC
>JAZSJN010000190.1:0-3426 GCA_045534315.1 Candidatus Scatosoma sp. | reverse complement strand
TACCGTGTGCCCATCGCAAGATTGTCGGCTGCACAGGCGAACATTAAGAACCCCCGCAACTAATTTGCAGGTAAATGAAAGAGCAAAACGGCTTAGTGAAAACTAAGCCGTTTTTCTTGTCTGATTTTGTTGAAAAATGATAGCAAGTATGCTATAATAGAAAAGCATCATATATTAAAAATATAAAATGCGTGAATGCAATGCTAAACGTACAGTAAAACATGGAGGATTTACAATGGATAAAGAGTTTTTATTGGATTATAAAAACAGGATACAGGCGGAATGCGGAAAGGTTATTCTTGGCAAGAGCGAGCAGATCGATTTAATTACGGTTTGCCATCTTTGCGGTGGTAATATTTTGTTCGAGGATATTCCTGGCACGGGGAAAACGCTGTTATTGAAGACGTTTTCAACGGTAATCGGCGGGCAGTTTAGCCGTATTCAGTTTACGCCCGACGTTATGCCTTCCGATATTACAGGGATTAATTTTTACAATAAAAAGGAGGGGGAATTCGAGTTTAGAGAAGGCCCTGTCTTTGCCAACGTCGTTCTTGCGGACGAAATTAACCGTTCTAGCCCGAAAACGCAGTCGAGTTTGTTGGAAGCGATGGCAGAACGTCAGGTAACGGTAGACGGGGTTACGAGAAAATTGCCCGTTCCTTTCATGGTTGCCGCGACGCAAAACCCGTTGGAATCGTATGGTACGTATCCGCTGCCCGAAGCGCAGTTGGACCGTTTTATGATGCGACTTAAAATGGAATATATGACGCCCGAAGATGAAATTAAAGTAGCAAGAAGAGAGGATAACGCCAAGATTTTGACCAAGGTAAATCAGGTTGTTACGCAACAGGATACCGAACGAGCAATCGAAGAGATACAAAAAGTTACCGTTTCCCCGGCTGTGGAACAATATATCATAGACATTATTTGGGAAACGAGAACGTCTGAAGACGAAATCATTATCGGTGCATCCCCCCGTTCTACAAGAGATTTGTACAACGCATGCAAGGCGTACGTCGGGATCATGGGCAGAGAGTTCGTTTTGCCGGAAGACGTGCAAAAAATGGCGCCGCACGTCTTGTTACATCGTATGTCTTATGCGGACGCAGACACGGAAAAGAAACAAAAAATGGTGTTCAGCAGACTTTTGGAACGCGTAAAGGTACCTTTGGAAGAATAATATGTATTTTTTTGCAGTTGTTTTTATCGTTATCGTTATTATCTGTCTGAACGGGTATGCCAAGAGAGATCCGATTACGAAAGATAAAGTTTCGCATCGCAGAGAGTTTGATAAAGAACTTTGCGAACCAGGCGAGGTCTTTGTTTTGCGGACGGAGATTGACAATGCGTCTTCACATTCCATGGGGCGTATTTATCTGAAACATACGTTGGACGAAGCGTTTATCCTTGCGGAAGAAGACAAGTATAAAGAGATAAAGGCGGATAGTAAAAAACAAATCGTTTGTAAAACGCACGTCAAGGCAAAAAAGACGGGCGTGATTGAAACGCAATTTTCTATCGCGAAAAGAGGCGTTTATCAAACGCATAATATCAGCATAGATTGCTTGGATTTATTCGGTTTTCATACCGCTTATTATGACAAGGTGTCTGTGGAAAAAATCACCATTGCCCCCAAAAGAGTGGATAACAAATTTATGTCTAAAATGATTGCGCAGGGGTATGGCGATTTTAACGCAAAGCGCGGTTTTATCGACGACGAAACGACCATACGTACGTACGGCGAGTATACGGGGCATGAGCCGATGCGGCATATCAATTGGAAAAAATCGGCGCAGGTAGACGAATTTATTGTAAAACAATTCGAGCCGATGGGTACGCACGTTACCACCGTCGTGTTTGACGTTACGGGTTACGCGCACGTTCGCCCGGGCACGCAGGCGTACGAGCTTTTGGATTATTCGATTTCTATGTTGCGAGAAATGTTCGAATATTTTGAAGCGAAACGTATCGCCTATTGTTTGTATACCAACGCAAAATCGAGTTTTATTCACGAGCACACGTTTTCTAGCGTGCCGTCTGGGACGAAAACGCGGCGAAGAATGCTGTGCATGCTTGGGGAATTGAGCCCGATACCCGATCAGAAAGGACGGAGAATCAGCAGTAAAGAATTGCTGGATTTCGCAATTAAAAACTCGTTTAGAGCTCCGTTTGCTTACGTTGCGCCCGCCGATCGCGGGTTGATTAACGTAGAGATGAAAAAAATCAGTAAAATAAAGGGCATAGAGATCATTGAACTCTATGCGGACAAGTATTTTAAACAGCAGGTAAGGAAATGACCATGGTAGCGAAATTAAATCAGTTTGCAACTAGATTTTTAAAATCGGTATTGGCACTAGCGGTTGTTTTTTTGTTGTTGTCTATGGCATTGTGTCTGACGCCGTTGTATTATTTAGCATCTGCCGAGTATATTCTTATATTTTCGTTGGTGGCATTGTTACTGAGCGCGTGCATTTTAATTCCGATTAAATTTGTCAAAGTTTTGTTAAAACTAATCCTTTCAATTGGCGCATTGTTATTGGCACCGTTCTATTTGACGATTATAATAGATATAGAAGCACTTATAAAAAATTCGACTGCCAGCGATTGGGCTATCAGAGATTCGGTTGTACACTTGGCTTTACATTTGCTTTCTTGGGTGATAACGATTTCTACGGCGTGCAAGGAAGGCGCAAGCGATATGCGCGCGCCGGTAGAGGCGCATGCGCGCAATTTGCAATTCTTTAAAAAGTTTTCACGCTTTATCGGATTTGTGTTTGCCGTGGGTTTGGTCGTGCTGTTTTTTGTCGATTATACGCTCATTCAAACTTCCTTGATGCATATTTTATGGTCGCTTGCGTTGTATTTCATCGTGGAATTGTTGTTGATTCGAGTATCTCGCGACGCCATTTATATCGGCTTAAAATTCCTGAATAAGCGTAATTTTATTGCCAGATACGTTACGTTTGGGGTTAGCGCGGCGACAAGTGCGGTCTTGTTTTTGGTTTTCAAGAAAAAACTCGATCGGTTGTTTGTCAAACTTATTGAGGAGATACGCAATTTTTTCCTATATATTGCAAAATTGTGGAAAAATTTTACCAATTATTTTAAAAGAATTTTTGCGGTACTCGCAGGGAAAGCAAAAAAAGATGATCCGCCTTTCTTCGATCCTTCGGTGTTGCCAGAGGATGTTTTGGAAGATTTCGGCATGGGTGATATCACCATTTCAGGAGACGCAGGCAATACGGGTGACATAGGCGGTGTAGGTGGCTCGGGTAACATAGATGGTGTAGGTGGCTCTGGCGGCGGAATTGGAAGTATTGGTGGCGGATCTGGCGGCGGATCAGGCGGGCAGGGTGGTTTTGGCCTTGCCGGTACAAGTCGGAGGCCAAGCGGTCTTAGGAAGACAATACTAATGGCCAACTCCTT
>JAZSJN010000007.1:0-5079 GCA_045534315.1 Candidatus Scatosoma sp. | reverse complement strand
CGATTTTGCAGCTATATATAATATAAGGAAGTGTTTACTCTATGAGAAGAAGACTGAAAAGAGCAATGTTATTGCTGCTTGCAGCATTGGCGTCGCTATTGATGTTTGTCGGATGCGAGCTGGGTATGACCAAGGACGACGCTCTGAACGCATACGATCTAAAAGCGTCGGTTACGTATTACGCAAACGGCGGGGATTTCGGGAATGGCAATACGTCTAGAGAGCTTTGGTACGCAGTTAATTCCCGTCCGCTCAATATCGGCGTGGATCCGATGCCCAGCGGTACGTCAATCAACCTGAAATACGAAAAACACGATTTTGCGGGTTGGTATCACGTTGCGATGGACGAAGAAGGAAGTCCGATCGTAGACGCGCAAACGGGACTGTGCGAGTTGGATATGGAAAAACCCGTTGATTTTTCGACAGCGCTTTTGCAGGAAGGGGACGCGTGGTATCTTGGCGCGTTGTGGAATGCGAAAGCAAAGGTGCGCGTACGCTTGGTAAGCGATGGTGTCATCACCGACAAAGCAGGTGCGACGTTCGATCCTAATTCGGACGCAGATATTAAAGTTTCCGACTACGTTTCCACCAACGATTACAAAACGCAACTGAACGTAGGGAAATCCCCGATCGATCTTGCGTCGAACAGCGATTATCAATTCGTAGGCTATTATTTCGATCAAGCGGCTACGCAACCGATCGTCGAAGAATTGCGTCAGGAAGAAGGGCAAACGGAAGACGTGATCGTTTACGCGAAGTATATTTCGAAAGAATACACCGTTGTCAAAACGCCAAGCGAAGTGAAGAGTATGTTTGTCGGTCTTAAAGATTCGTCGAAGAAATACTATATCGCGCGTGATATTGATATGAGCAGCACGACGGGTATTCCTTCCTATAACGATTTGGCGGCAACCGTAGAAGGGAACGGTTTTACAATCAGCAATTTGAGCTTTGTAAGACAGAGTATTTCGGGTAAGTATGCTTTGTTTAACACGGTGAAAGCAACGGCAAACGTAAGCAATCTTAATTTGACAAATCTTTCGATCGAATGTGGCTTGAAAGCGGCGTCGGATATCTATTTTGTGTTTGCGGCGTACGAACAGGGCGCAACGATTGAAAACGTAACTGTATCGGGTACGATGTCGGTCGGCGGTAACACGGTAAATAATACGTTGAACGGTTTCAATCATTGCTTGTTCGGCGGATTTGATACGGACGCGGATTATACAGCGGCGAACCCCAACGGTTTTAAAGTCGTGGGTAACCCCGAAGAATTTATAACGATTAAATAAGAAAAAACAAACGGAGGATATAGATTTATGAATAAATCAGTAAGAAGATTTCTCTGCCTTTTGCTCAGCGCATTAACGGTAGGCTCTTTGGCTGTATCGTGCGGTGGTGGCGGTGGTGGCGACACGCCCCCTGCATCCAACCCTAGCAGCTCTGAAAACGGCAACGTGAGCGTTCCTGAAAGCGGAAGCAGCGAAGGAAACGGTGAAGAGGAAGAAGTGGTAGATCCCAACGCAAAGACGGAAACCCGTCCCGTGGTATTCTCTACCGAACCTTTGGACGGTAACTTTAACCCGTTCTTTGCTACGTCGGCGACGGACGTAGACGTTTTGTCCATGACGCAGATCAGTATGCTTGGCGTGGACGCAGACGGTAACGTTGCGTGCGGTCAGGATCAACCTACGGTTGTAGATTCCTACACGATTGCGACGGATGATGAGGGTAAATTTACCGATTATTCGTTTGTGATCAAAAACGGTATTAAGTTCAGCAACGGTACGGACTTGACGATTGAAGACGTTCTGTTTAATTTGTACGTATACCTTGACCCTGCATATATGGGTTCGGCGACGATCTACTCGACGGATATCGTAGGTTTGGCGGCTTATCAGTTTCAGGACGCAAGCTTGCTTGAAAACGACGCAGGTTTTGATAAAGATACGTTGAATAAGACGTTCTATAACGAAGCAGATACTCGTATTCAAAATATTATCGATTTCTTTGATAAGGATTCCGGCTATACGCCCAGCCCCGCAGAACAGGCGAATATCGACGCTGACCTTGCGAGATTGAAGGAACTGTTCTGGGAAGAGGTTAACAGCGACTGGGCGAGTAACGCGGGTACACAGACGAGCTATGAACAGGAATATACGCTGAAAGAAAATTGGGAAATTTATTTCTTCGTAGAAGGTTTTGCGAAAACCGTTTATTATACGACGGAAAACGGTTCTAGACCTTTGAAAGATATTAATGGTAAGTACGTTACGGAGTTGACGAAACCCGGCGTAACGTTGGAAGACGGGACGGTATACGACGGTTCTTATCAAGGTCAAACGCACTATGCAGAACATATTGTAGAAGAAATTGAAACGGCAGCTGCAGACGAAGAAGCGATTGCGGCGAAGATGACCGCGCAGGAATGTACGAGAGAAGAAGCGATCGAATACGTTATTCAAGATAAAGCCATTGAGATGGTTTATGAAGCGTATACGGGAGACGCTTATATCGAACAAATTCTGTTGTGGTGGGCGTCGGGCGACAACCTGCGCGAAGAATTGATGGCAAAGGCGCGTACCGAATATTACGAGAAAGAACTTGCAAGCGGTATGAAAGTTGAAACGATCAGCGGTATCACGACGAGCAAGACGGCAGACGGTAAAAACGACGTGCTCAATATTCGTATCAACGGTATCGACCCTAAGGCTATTTGGAACTTTGGTTTCACCGTATCCCCTAAATATTATTATTCGAATGAAGATGCAATTCAAAACACGAAATTCGGCGTTAAGTGGAACGATTTCGATTTCTTCAACGACGTTTTGAAAGCACCTGAAAAGAACGGTTTACCCGTAGGCGCAGGCGTGTACCAGGCAACGGATAAATACGGTAACGATAACGTTAACAAAGGCAGTTTCTATATTAACAACTTTGTATATTTCAAGCGTAACGATTATTTCAAGACGGTAGGCAGCGGGCTTAACAACGCAAAGATTAAATATCTTCGTTATAAGGTTGTAAACTCCGACCAGATCGTACAGGCAATGCAGATGGGCGAAATCGATATTGGTGAACCCAATGCAACGGCGGCAAACATTAAAGCGATCGCTGATGCAGGCTTGAACTATAAGACGTCGCCTACGAACGGTTACGGTTACGTTGGTATCAACCCTACGTACGTACCCGATTTGGAAGTACGTCAGGCAATTATGTACGCAATGGATACGACCTATACGCTCGGTTATTATACGGGTGATCTTGCAGAACTCGTATTCAGATCCATGTCCCGTGAATCTTGGGCTTATCCGAAGGGCGAAAGCGGCGAAACGCCTTACTATGATACTAGCCTTGCAACCAAAGAATTTATCCAAAACTTGGTTGGCCAGGCGGGTTGGGAAGTAGGTAACGGCGGTAAACTCTACAAAGACGGCAAGGCTTTGGATATTACCTTCACAATTGCCGGCGGTACGACGGACCACCCTGCATATAACATGTTCTTGAAAGCGGAAGAGCTTTTGGAAGATTGCGGCTTCACCATTACGGTTAAAAACGACGCGTCGGCGTTGAAGAAACTTGCAACCGGTGGCCTTGCAGTTTGGGCGGCAGCTTGGTCTTCGACGGTTGACCCCGATATGTATCAGGTTTATCATAAGGATTCCAACGCAACCAGTACGAAGAACTGGGGTTACGACACCATTCTTAACGATCAGACGGGTGATTTTGCAGAAGAACAGTTGATTATCGACGATCTTAGCTTGTATATCGATCAGGCGCGTGAAACGATGATTCAGGATTGCGGTAATCACAGCGCAGAACAAGATTGCTGTCGTACGGCAATTTACGCAAAAGCGTTGGACGAAGTTATGAAACTTGCGGTAGAACTTCCCACCTACCAGAGAAACGATTGCGTAGCGTACAGCCCCGCGCTTATCGACTACAAGTCGTTGAACCAGAACCCTACGGCGTTTGCAGGGGTTATTGATAAACTCTGGGAATTGGATTACGTTGACTAATTGTTCCCTCTTTCAAAAAATAAACTATAAGTGAAGACAGATAATGGTAAAGTATATTATTAAACGGCTTTTGCTTGCCGTGCTGATCTTGTTCAGCGTGTCGGTCATTATGTATATTCTCGTTAGAAATATCGACCTGAACGCGCTGTGGGAGATCGCCGGCGGCGGAAACCTGTCCAACGAAAATGCGCAGGAACGTTTTGAAATCGTTGCAAAAGCATACGGCTATGGTGATAATTCGTTCTGGGGCATTATAAAAGGATATTTTTCGTGGTTGGGTAAATTTTTGCAGGGGGATATGGGTACGTCCATATCCTACCAGCAACCCGTAGAGGACGTCATTTCCAAAAATATGGGCATTTCGTTCACGATCTCGTTCGTGTCCTTGATTTTGCAGCTCATTATTGCAATCCCGCTGGGTATTAGATGCGCGGTCAATCAGTACGGAAAATTAGACTATGCCGCGACGTTTTTGACCATGATCGGTATATCCTTCCCGACTTTCTTTGCGGCAAGCCTTGCGATCAGATTTTTCTCGGTAGAGCTGGGCTGGTTCCCCGTACAAGGTATCGAATCGAGCTTGCCTATCACGGCAACGAAATGGGATTATTTCTGGGATAGAGCTTGGCATATGATTTTGCCTATCGCGGTTTTGGTTGTACTTAGCATCGGTAGTTGGTCCCGTTACACGCGTACCAACACGTTGGAAGTGCTCAATGCGAACTATATCCTTACGGCAAGAGCAAAAGGGTTGTCCGAAAGATCGGTTATTTATAAGCACGTATTTAGAAACTCGTTGATTCCGCTCGTAACGGTTTTGGCGGGTACGTTGCCTACGCTCTTTGGCGGCGCGATGATTACTGAAACGATGTTTGCAATCCCCGGTATCGGTAAGCTCGCTTACGACGCCATGATGGACGGCGATATTCCGTTTATCATGGGGTACAACATGTTCTTGGCGGTGCTTACGGTTGTCGGTATTTTGCTTACCGATATTATGTACGCGGTGGTAGACCCGCGCGTGAAACTGGCATAAGGAGGGGAATTATGGAAGAAAATA
>JAZSJN010000111.1:0-2555 GCA_045534315.1 Candidatus Scatosoma sp. | reverse complement strand
CGTATCGCGGACGAACGTTTGACGGGCAGACCGCTTTGGTATATCGTGGGCGACGCCGATTTTTGCGGTTACAAAATCAAGGTGGACGAGCGCGTGTTAATTCCCCGTCCCGAAACGGAAGAAATGGTAATGATGGTCGTTGGCGCGGCAGAGGCAGGGAACAGCATTTTGGATCTTTGCACGGGTAGCGGCGCGATTGCGATTGCGGCGTTTAAAGAATTGGAAAAATATAATCGCGAAGTCAAGATGACGGCGGTGGATATTAGCGCGGACGCGTTGGAAGTGGCGAAAAAGAATGCAAAACTCAACGATGCGAGAGATATTAAATTTATTCAGTCCGACTTATTTGAAAAGGTGCGCGGAAAGTTTGATATTATTGTAAGCAATCCTCCGTATATTCCTACGGAAACGATCAAAACGTTGCAAAGAGAAGTGCGCGATTACGAACCCCGTTTGGCGCTCGACGGTGGCGAAGACGGCTTGGATTTTTACAGACGTATCGCGCAGGACGTGCCCAAACGCTTGGTGCGCGGCGGTATGCTGATTATGGAAGTGGGCGAGGGCGAAGCGAAAAAGGTCGTCAAGCTCTTTAAAAATTGCAGCTATTCCATGATTGTAAAAGATTTCAACGGTATCGACCGTTACGTAAAGATCGTAATGTAAGCGGTAAAATACGCCCGATTTTTCGGGCGTAATTTTCAATAATAGAGGTAGTATGTTTAAGAAACTCGACGACATTAAAAAACGGTACGAATTTTTATCGGAAAAGCTCTCCGATCCCGCCGTAATTGCGGACATGGGTACATGGCAGAAGTATTCTAAGGAGCAATTCGACTTAACGGAAACGGTGGAAAAATACGCCGAATACGTGGAGTGCGAACGGCAGATGAACGACGCGTTTGCGCTCGCAGAAATGGAAACGGACGCAGAGATGAAAAAAATGCTCTTAGACGAGGGGTACGATTGTAAAGAGCGTCTGCCCCATATCAAGGACGAGCTGAAAATTTTACTCCTGCCCAAGGATAAAAACGACGAGAGAAGTTGCATTTTAGAAGTGCGCGCGGGCACGGGCGGCGAAGAAGCGGCGCTGTTTGCCGCAGAGCTCTGCCGTATGTATCTCAATTATTGCGCGGCGCACCGTTTGCGCGTAGAAGAGATCGACGTCAACGCCACCGAACTTGGCGGCATGAAAGAAGCGATCTACAACGTGACGGGTGCGGGGGCGTATAAACTGTTAAAATACGAGAGCGGCGTACACCGTGTACAGCGTGTTCCTACGACGGAAACGCAGGGGCGTATCCACACGTCGGCGGCGACGGTTGCCGTTCTGCCCGAAGCGGAAGAAGTGGAAGTGGTAATTGACGATAAAGATATTCGTATCGACATATTCCATTCGGGGGGCGCGGGCGGTCAAAACGTCAACAAAGTTGCGTCCGCGGTACGTATTACCCATTTCCCGACGGGGATCGTGGTAACCTGCCAGGACGAGCGTTCGCAGCTGAAAAACAAAGAACGCGCGTTTAAAGTTTTGCGATCGCGCGTGTACGATTTCTATAACGGACAGAACGCCAAAGCGCGCGAAGACAGCCGCCGCAGTATGGTTGGCTCAGGGGATCGCAGCGAGCGTATCCGCACCTATAATTTCCCCCAAAGCCGCGTAACCGATCACCGTATCGGGCTTAGTCAATACAATTTGGACGCGTTTATGACGGGGGATATCGACAGCATGGTGGAGGCGTTGGCGATTGCGGATAGAGAAGCTCTGCTTGCCTCGTCGGAAGAATAAAAAAGATACATAAAAAACCGCTCAACGAGCGGTTTTTCGTCTTTTTGGTAGGGTTATTCAGCAAGGCAAACGGCTACTTGCGTCGAATGCTTTTACGTAGCGTGTTCGCGGCGGCGATTGACGAAATACAGCGCGAAATCAACGCTTACGAACGCGAGATTTAGAAGATAGAGCGCAAGCACGTAATTGAAATTGCCTGCAATAATTTTGCCTGCGATCCCTGCGAGATACCCGACGATAATCGCGATTGTAAACACCACCGACTTCCCTTTTGTGGATTTGGACGTGATGCTTTTATATACTGAAATCGGCCAAGAAACCCCGAAACAAATTAGCATAATACTTTCAAAAACGGTTACCATGATTTTTCTCCTTTGCGGCGGCAATACCCGCCCTTTTTTGTTCGTTACCATTATACGCTTGACAAAAGATAATGTAAAATATATAATTATTATGAAATTGATAACGAACGGTTATCGAATGGGCATTTTGATCACAAAAAGGAAAAAGATATGGAACTTGCAAAACTTCGTTATTTTTATATGGTGGCAAAGCTGGGGCACGTAACGAAAGCCGCGGAAGAGATACATATTGCGCAGCCCGCGCTCACCAAGGCGATTAAACAGTTGGAAGAAGAACTCGGCGTACCACTTTTCTATAAAAAGGGGAGAAATATTTTTCCAACGGTGTACGGGGAATACTTAAAAAACAAGTTGGAAGAAGTCGGAGGCCAAGCGGTCTTAGGAAGACAATACTAATGGCCAACTCC
>JAZSJN010000036.1:0-12198 GCA_045534315.1 Candidatus Scatosoma sp. | reverse complement strand
AGATTACAAAGCGGCGTACGCAAGCGTTGAAGGAATGAGCGGTCTGTATTTCAGCACCGACGAAGAAGACGGCGTTTTGGAACAGAACGATAACGACGAATGGGTTGTTACGGCGGAATTTGACGAGGCGTTTAACAGAGCGGCAAACGAAGTTAAAAACCGTTACGCGGCGAAAGAGTTCGAATATCACAGTGTTGCAATCGTAAACGATTACGTGTTGCGTTTGGAACTCGGCGCGGGTGAAAAGACGGAAACGCAAAGCGCGAAAGATCCCGCTACTAATGCGTCGCAGGCGTTTACGCTGTTTAATATGTTCGGCGAATTTACCTTTATGCAGGACGGCGCGGACGTTGCGGCTTTGGACGGCGACGTTACGGTAAAAGATCTCATTAAAGAGATTAAGCTGAAGACGAAATACGAAGTGGTATATTTGCAGATCGAATTTACCAGTGCGGGTCGTCAAATGATCAGCGATTTCAAGAACTCGGAAAGCACGTCTTTGGATATTGCGATTGGCGGGCAGAAAATGCTCAGCGTTTCGTCCGAGCATATTAGCAACGATAAGATCAATTACCCGATTGCAGAACAAGGGGATATCCGTTATGCGGAAACGATTAAGATTTTGCTGGAATCCTTGATGAACACGGGTGTTATCTATATCGGCGACGCAGATTCGAGTTTACCGATCGCGTTTAGTTTCAGCGCATTGGAATCCGATTCGATACGTACCTTTACGAATGACTACGGCAAAAACGTACTCTATTGGGTATTCGGCGGGTTGCTTTTGATCATGGTGGCACTTATGGTGTTCTCCGTGGTAAAGATGGGCAAATTCGGTATCGTAAACGTATACACCAACCTTAGCTATTTCATCATCACCGCACTTTGCTTTGCATTTATCACCGAAGGCGTGTTGGAAATGTCGGCGGCGGCGATTATGACGTTCCTTTTCGGGTTGGTATTGATCAACGCGTTCCATGCTTATACGTATAACGCGATTAAGAAAGAAGTTATGCAAGGCAAGACGGTACAGTCCGCTGTAAAGAACGGCTACAAGAAGACGCTCTGGGGCGTAATCGACGTATATGCGGTATTGATTATCGCAGCGCTTTCCTTGCTCGTTGCGGTTGCAAACTTGCATACCCTTGCGATTCAGGCGTTGATTTGTTTGATCTCGGCTGCATTTTGTAACTTGCTTTGGGAACGCGGCATTAACTATACGCTGCTTTCCGCAAGCAATGACAAATATAAGTATTTTCGCTTTGTAAGGGAGGACGACGACGATGAAGACTAAGTGTTGTAACGCTCCCCATTTAAAAATGTCGAAGAAGTTGGCGGTACTCCTTTCGGTAGTGCTTGCGGCGATCTTGGCGGCGGGTATCGTTCTTTGTGCCGTGCTTGGTTTTAACAGCAGTATCAAAGAAGTAAGAACGGTTACCGTTTCCGTGGATTATTATTCCTATCAAGTCGATGGGGACGATATTAAAAATTCGGTAAGCGAAGTGCTTGGTCAAGCGGGCTTGGAAGCGGATGACGTAAACATCGGTGAAAAAGGACTGTCTGGTACGGACGTCGTATACGTATTCGATAAGGATACGTCCATCGATACCCTTCGTGGGGTAAAGGTCGTGCTTGATAGCAAGCTGGCAACGGAATTTGAAGACGCGATCTTCTCGGTAAGCGTAGAAGACGTTAAACCTATCGGTACGATGGCGAAAAATTACGTTGGGCGCGCGTTGATCGCGGTATTGATCTTCGCAGTAGCGTCTTTCCTGTACGTTTGGATTCGTTATAAACTGTTTGCGGCATTATATGTGCTTGGCGGCAATCTGCTTTCGATCGGTTTGACAACGGCTCTTGTTGCGTTGTGCCGTATCCCCGTTATGCCTTCGGTGGCGTCGGCGATTGCGGCGTCCGCACTCTTCTCGACGGTGACGGTTTTGATGTTCTTCAACAAATTGCGCGCGGCGCAAAAAGAAGAAAGCGCGGCGAGCAAATCGGCGGAAGAAATTATTTCTTCGTCGATTGCATGGAAGGAAACGATTGTGTTTGCAATCGCTCTTTGCGTGGCGCTTATCGTTATGATTTGCGTAGGCAAAGCGGCAATCGCTTGGTTCTCGCTTTCGGCGATCGTAGCGGTTTTGGTATCGGCGGTAATCGGTTTGTTGTATGTGCCGGCTATGTTCGTGCCTGCAAAGAAATGCGCTGACAAACTCGCTGCGAAAAAATCGACGAGCTATAAAGGAGCAAAGAAAGGCGAAAAAGCAAAGAAATCGAACGACGAAGAAATCGTTGATTGATCAAATAACCTAAACGAAACGGGCGGGAGGGGGATTTCTTCCGCCCGTACGCTTTCTTATAGGTGCGGATAAACGCGCGTGGAAAAATTTTAAATAGCGCAATATTTCAATCGACGCTTTGTGTCGGTATAAAAAAATAAGGACAGGCAAGCATGAAACGTATTGTTCCCGAATATTCCTTTTCGGAAGAACAATTAAATATCATCTCCGATTTGGCTGCGGCAACGGGCTTTACGGAGCAGATTACGCGAATCTTATACGCGCGCGGTGTGGATACCGTGCAAAAGATTCGCCGTTTTATGCACCCGACTGAAAAGAATTTTCTTTCGCCTTATCTCATGCAAGGCATGAAAGAAGCGGTGGAACTTATTACGCAAGCGCGTGATGAAGGAAGGACGGTGGCGGTGTTCGGCGATTACGACGCCGACGGGATTTGCGCGTCCGCGATTATGTACCATGCTTTGCGCGATTTTGGTATTGAAGCGCACGTATACGTACCCGAACGTGTGGATGGGTACGGATTGTCCGAAGAGACGATCGACCGCATTTTTGAAGAATGTAATCCCGAACTGTTTATCACGGTTGACTGCGGTATTTCTTGCGCAAAGGAAGCGCAATATATTTACGAGCTCGGCTCGGACGTAATCGTTACCGATCACCACGAACTGCCCGAAGTTTTACCCGATTGCGTTATCGTCAATCCAAAATTGAACGACGATTATCCGTATGATAATCTGTGCGGGGCGGGCGTAGCGTTTAAGCTCGCCTGTGCGTTGATCGGGGAAAAGGCGTACCGCTATTTGGATTTTGCGACGCTGGCGACGGTGGCAGATAGCGTGCCGCTGCTTGGCGAAAACCGCGATATTGTAACGGAAGGCTTGAAACTGTTTAATACAAAACTTCGTTCTTGTTTTTCAATATTGATCGGCAAAAATTACGACGGCATTACCGCGCAGACGTTGGCATTTAACGTTGCGCCGCGCGTAAACGCCGCGGGCAGAATGGGGGACGCGCAGGCGGCATTCCGTCTGTTTATATCCGAAGACGAATCGGAAATTTACGATTTGGCGACCAAGCTTTGTATGTACAATACCGAACGGCAAAAATGCTGCGACGATCTGTATGCGTCGGCAAAGCGGAAACTCTTGGAAAAGGGAGCGTACGGCAACGTAATCATGCTCTCGGACGAGAGTTGGAACAGCGGGTTTGTGGGGATCGTTGCGGCGCGTATCGCGGAAGAATACAATCGTCCCACGTTGTTGTTCGTGCGTAACGGCGACATGCTCAAAGGGAGTGCACGCAGTATCGAAAGCGTGAACATTTTTAACGCCTTGAAAAACTGTGCGGAGCACGTAGAAGAATTTGGCGGACACGCGCAGGCTGCAGGGATCAATATCCGCGTGGATAAATTTGACGACTTAGAACGGGCGTTGGGGGAAGAAATAGGCAAAACGTATTCCCCCGAAGATTTTGAACAATTGATCCCGATCAGCGGCGAGATCACCGAACGTTTCCCTGAAAAATTTGCCCGCGAACTAGCGGCGATGGAGCCGTACGGTGTAGGACATAGACGTCCGTTGTTTTCGATTACGGCAGGGGCGTGTTTGGCGCGACCGGTTAAGGCGATGTCGCCCCATTTGTCGGTGAAAAGCGATTATATCGATTTGATGTATTTTTCGGGTGCGAAAAACCTGAAAATTATTGAAAGCGATGTAAAAAAGAATTTTATTTTTGAAATTAACCTGTCTAAATTTAAGGGCAGAGAATATATCAAAGGGCACGTGCGAGACCTTTTGTACGATGGCAGAACGGGCAGAAATGCCGCAGAGAGTATTTTTGCAAATACGATTGCCCGCTCGTACACGAATAAAGTGGCGGCGGAAATAGAAGAATTATCCGCGGAAGAAATCAAGGCGCTTATTGCTCAAAAACACCAAGAGTGCCCATACGGGTTGTGTTTAATCGCTTCCGATCGACGCACGTTGCGCTGCTATGAGGGGTTGGAAAAATTCGGTTGCGATCTGTTTTATCCATCCTCGCGCAACCTTGCCAATGCGCTTGTGATTTCGCCCGCGCCTGACGCTGACCTTTCAGGGTTTAGAGATTTTATCTTTTTGGACGTGCCGTTAGATTTTAACGTTGCGGCGCTTGAAAACAGAAAGGTGTACGTAAATCGCGACGTGTGCGGTTATCAAATGTTTGAAGGACTAGACGTGGCGCGTGAAAGTTTGCTTGAAATTTTTTCGGCGCTTCGTCGCGAAGTAAATAATTTATACGGCGAAACGGTGGAAGAATTGGCTTGCAGTTGTAACGCTTTGGGCTTTGATAAAATGGAGTTTATCTTTGCGCTCAGCGTGTTTGAAGAACTAGGGCTCGTGGCGTTTGAAAATGGGAGGCTGACCGTATATCGCGGTGTAAAAGCGGAACTTAACGACTCGTCTATCTACCGCAAAGTTTGTTTATTGCAAGGAAATTGACTGAGAAAGAACACGAAAGAGTGAAAAGTATGGAAACAGAAAGTACGTTGAAAAAAATTGAAGAGGCGTATGCAGGCGAAGAACGCGCCGTCCTTTTAAGCGCGTACGAATACGCAAAAAAAGCGCATGCCAATCAAAAACGCGCGTCGGGCGAGCCATATTTTATTCATCCTTGCGCGGTGGCGGATATTCTGATTGATTTAGGCTTGGACTCGGCTACGATTGCCGCGGCGCTTTTACACGACGTAATTGAAGACACCGATTCGACAGCGGAAGATATTCGCGCGGAATTTGGTGAAGAAGTGCTGACCCTTGTGGGGGGCGTTACCAAACTCGAAAAAATCGTTTTCAAATCCAAGGAAGACGAAAATGCGGAAAATTTCCGTAAAATTTTTGTGGCGATGGCAAAGGACGTGCGCGTAATCATCATCAAACTTGCCGATCGCCTGCACAATATGCGCTCCTTAAATTTCCTTTCATATGAAAGACAGCAGCGCATGGCAAGTGAAACGTTGGATATTTTTGCGCCGCTTGCAGGGCGACTTGGTATTTCGCAGATCAAATGCGAATTGGAAGATTTGTGTCTTCGCTATCTTGATCCGGAAGCCTACGAATATCTCGTCTATAATATCCGCGAACAGCTCTCCGAGCGTAAAGAATTCGTCAACAGTATCGTTGCCGATTTGAAAGAGCTGATGCAGGCGGATAAGGTGGAAGGTGAAGTTTTTGGACGTCCTAAACATTTCTATTCCATCTATAAAAAAATGAAAAACAAGGGCAAGACGTTGGACGAAATTTACGATCTGACGGCGGTGCGCGTAATTGTAAAAGACATCAATCAATGCTACACGGTATTAGGTAGAATTCACGAAAAATGGAAACCTATTCCCGGTCGTATCAAGGATTATATCGCCACCCCCAAGCCCAACAAATATCAATCGCTCCATACGACGGTTATGACCCGTTACGGGCAGCCTTTTGAAATTCAAATCCGTACGGAAGAAATGCACCGCGTAGCGGAATTCGGTATCGCCGCGCATTGGAAATACAAGGAAGGCAAAACGGAAGAGGCGACAAATAATTTTGAAAGCCGCCTTGCGTGGTTGCGCGAAGTAATGGAATGGCAGGGCGACCTGAAAGATTCCAAAGAGTTTATCAGTGCGCTCAAAACCGAGCTGTACAGCCACGAATTGCTGGTATTTACCCCCCGTGGCAAGGTCATTTCTCTGCCCCCGGGCGCAACTCCCGTGGATTTTGCGTATGCGATCCACTCGGAAGTCGGCAACCATTGTACGGGCGCGCGTGTCAATTCTAAGATTGTGCCGTTGACAACGACGCTGGAAGTGGGGGACGTGGTCGAAGTAATCACTTCGCCCAACTCGAAAGGACCTTCGCGCGATTGGCTGAAATTTATCAAATCGTCTAGCGCAAAGGCGAAAATCCGTCAGTTTTATAAGAACGAATTAAAAGAAGAAAATATCCGTATCGGGCAACTGAAATTGGACGAAGAAGCCAAGAAGAAGGGCTATTCCCTTTCGACGTTGCTCACTCCCGAGGCGTTCAAGCGCATCAGCGAACGGTTTTCGTTTAACGAACAGGAAGAAATGTTCGCGGCGGTGGGGTACGGCTCGATTTCCGTCAATCAAGTCCTGTTTAAGCTGATTGACTGCTACCGCAAAGAAACGCCGATGGCGGCGTTCGAAGTTAAGAGCGGCAGTAAGGTTACGGGCGGCGTGCTGATCAATGGACAGAGCGGAATGTTGGTGCATTTTGCAGGTTGTTGTTCCCCCGTTCCGGGTGACGAGATCGTGGGATATACGTCTCGCGGTAGGGGCGTGGTCGTGCACCGTGCGGATTGTCCTAACCTGAAAGGGGTAGATAAGGGACGGTTGTTGCCTGCAACTTGGCAAATTGCGGCGGGCGCAAAACAGCGTTTCAACGCAAACATATCTATTCGAGCGGCGGATCAAGGCGCGGCGCTTTCCGTACTTTCGTCGGCTGTATCGGAGATGAAGTTGTCTATTACGGCGGTCAACGGCAGAATCGATAAAAACCGCGATGCGGTGTTGGAAGCGTCCATTTCTTTGACGGACATTTCCGAAATTGATCAACTTTTGAAGAAAATTCAATCGGACAAGCGGATTTATAACGTACACCGTATTACAGCTCTAACATAATTTTCGGAGAAAACTATGCAAATTATCACTCTTTCGCCCCGTGGTTTCGGGGCGAATACTTATATCATTCCCATTGACGGCGAGCAAGCGATCGTCATTGATCCCTCCCAGCCCCGTATCGCGGACGAACTGAAAAACCGCGGTTTGACGGCGGCGTACGTCTTGCTTACTCATTGCCATTTCGACCACGTATACGGTGTGCCTGCCTTGCAAGAGCAGGGCGCAAAAATCCTGTGTTCGGACAAGGAAAAAACGCTTATCGGGACGAGCGCGGACGTGTTCGATTTGTTTGGCGCACCCCGTTTTGCATACGTGCCCGACGAAATCTTTGCCGACAACGAAGAGAAAATTTTAGGCGGAATATCTGTTAAAATGTTGCTTACACCCGGGCATACGGCGGGGAGCTGTTGTTACCTTTTTACAGCAAAGGATGGGGGACGGTACTTGTTCACGGGGGATACACTCTTTTCGGATAGCATTGGTAGAACGGATTTCCCCACGGGGGATATCGCGCAAATGCGTGCGTCTTTAAAGCGACTTGCCGCGTTAGACGATATGCCCGTATATCCGGGGCATAATGAGCCGACTACGATTGAAACTGAACGGAAATACAACCCGTTTATGTTAGACGCATAAGCGGTTACGGAGAAATGATGACCTTTACCACCGATTGTCAATTTTTGGAAAACGAGCTTTTGGACGTGGTGCGTTTATTCAAACGCCGTCCCGAAGTTTTGACGCATTCCTTTGTTTTTAAGGAAGGCGTTTTTTGCAATACGTTTTCGGTGGATAATAAGGATTTTTATTACGAAGACGGGGGGCAGGTACGCGATGAACTCGAATTTAAGCGTTTGGAACGCCGTTTCGCCAAGCTTCGTTTATATCAAATTTTAAGCGCGGAATACAAGGAAGAAATGCCTTGGGGCGCGCTGACGGGGATTCGCCCGACCAAGCTTGCGTATATGGAGCAAGAACAAGGCAAAAATTTTGCAGATTTATTCCAAAAGATGGGGGTACGGGACGAGAATATCCGCTTGGTGTCGCAAATTTTAGCGGCGCAAGAAGGGATTTATGAAAAAAAGGACGGCAACACCGATCTGTTCGTGTCTATTCCATTTTGCCCGACGAAATGCGCGTACTGCTCGTTTATCACCGCGCCAATCGATAAAACACGGCATTTTTTGCCCGCATATCTCGATTGCTTGGATAAAGAATTGCTTGCCGCGAAAGAGAGTGTGGGCAATCTTCGCAGTATTTATATCGGCGGCGGAACACCCTTTGCTTTAGACGTGCCCGATTTAAAGCGTGTTTTGCAGGCGATCGAGCCGATTTTTAAAGGCTGCAATCCTCGCGCCGAATACACGGTGGAAGCAGGACGTCCCGACGTGTTCACGGACGATAAATTAAAACTTTTAAAAGACTTTGGTGTTACCCGTATCTGTATTAACCCGCAAAGCTTTTCCGACGAAACCTTGCAAAAGATCGGCAGAAAGCATACGGAAAAGGACGTGTACGATGCGTTTGCGCTGTCGCAAAAATACGCTTTTGACGTTAACGTGGATTTGATTGCGGGCTTGACGGACGAAACGCCCGACGTGTTTATGCAAAGCGTGCAAAAAGCGGTGGCAACGGGCGCGGATAATATTACCGTGCATTGTTTGTCCTTGAAATCGGGGGCAAAGCTCAAAGAAGAAACGGAATATCTTGAAAACGATTTCATTTCGGACATGGTATCTGCTTCGCGCGAGATTTTGAGTATAAACGGGTACGCCCCCTATTATATGTACCGCCAAAAATATCAGGTAGGAAACAACGAAAACGTCGGCTGGACGAAACCGAACAAGGCGTGCGTGTACAATATCGATATTATGGAAGAGATTGCGGATAATTTGGCGGTGGGCGCAAACGCTGTGTCCAAACGTGTGTTTACGGAAAAGGGACTTATCACCCGCCTTGCTTCGCAAAAGGATTTGCCGACGTATATCGCGCACGTGGGCGAAACGATTGAAAAAAGAAGAAAATTTTTCCTATAAACGAAGAAAAAAAGTAAAAAAGCGGGCATATTTGGTTTACAATCCAAAAAGAATATGCTAAAATAGTGCTAACGGCTGTCTGGGCGGAACGATTCTCCACGTTGGGCTCTGCGGCTCGTGATATAATTTTCCAAAACACAGGAGGATAAAGAAATGGAAAAGAACGAAATCATTGCAAAATTTGCTACCCACGAAGGCGACACGGGCTCGCCCGAAGTACAGATTGCTCTGTTGACGCAGAGAATCAACCACCTTAACGAACATTTGAAACAGCACAAGCAGGATAACCATTCCCGTCGCGGTCTGTTGAAAATGGTAGGTAAGCGTCGTGGTCTTTTGGACTATCTTAAGGCAAAAGACATCGAAAGATACAGAGCGATTATCGAAGCGTTGGGTCTCAGAAAATAAGCAAGCACGAAAGGGCGGGTTATTTTAACTCGCTCTTTTTTGTGAATAGGCAAAAAGCAAACAAGGGATACGCGGCAAAAACGCGGACAAGCCACGGCATAGGCTTAGGTTCGCGCGGCTCGTATCGGACCCCGTCCCCGTCGGGCGACGTAGACGGACAAGAACAAAAAAGAATTAAAGTATAAGGAGATTTACAACAATGCCGGATTTAAGCAATAGCAAAGTATTTAAGACAAATTACGCAGGCAGAGAACTCATCGTTGAGATCGGCAAGTATGCAGAACAGGCAAACGGTGCGTGCTTGGTGCGCTGCGGCGACACGGCGGTACACGTATCGGTGTGTATGAGTGAAACGGCGAGAGAAGGTATGGACTTCTTCCCCCTTTCCGTAGATTACGAAGAAAAAATGTTCGCTGTGGGCAAGATCCCCGGCGGTTTCAAAAAACGTGAAGGCAGAGCGTCCGATAAGGCGATTTTGACGAGCCGTTTGATCGACCGTCCCATTCGTCCTTTGTTCCCGAAGGGAATTTTCAACGACGTAGTTGTCGTTGCAACGGCGCTTTCCGTTGATCCCGACATTTCCCCCGAACCTTTGGCGATGGTAGGTTCGTCTATCCCGCTTTCCATTTCCGATATTCCTTGGGCAGGTCCTACGGGTTCGGTTGTCGTTGGTTGCGTTGACGGCGAGTACGTGATCAACCCCGACGTGGAACAGCGCGCAAAGAGCACGATCCACCTCAACCTTGCAGGTACGTCCGACGCGATTCTGATGATCGAAGCAGGCGCGAACGAAGTTACCGACGAAGAAATGGTTGGCGCAATCATGTTCGGGCACGAAGAAATTAAGAAGGTCTGCGCTTGGATTGAAGGCGAAATCGTTCCCGCAGTAGGCAAACCTAAAAAAGAAATGGAATTCTACCATATTCCCGAAGATCTTGACGCGGCGGTTAAGGCGTACGGTTACGATAAATTGTATGCGGCGCTCGACACCTTTGATCGTCAGGAAAGACAGGTAAAACAGGCGGAAGCTGAAGCGGAAATCGTAGAACATTTCAAGGAAATCTATCCCGATCAGATCCGCGAAGTAAAAGATTCCATCTACTATATCGTAAAAGGTATCGTACGTGCGAAGATCTTCGACGGCGTTCGTCCTGACGGTAGAAAGCTCGACGAAGTTCGTCCTATCTGGTGCGAACACGGCGTACTTCCCCGCGTACACGGCTCGGCTGTGTTTACGAGAGGTCAGACGCAGGCGCTTACGACCTGTACGCTCGGTATGCTTGGCGAAGCGCAACGCATGGAAGGTCTTGACGAAGAAGAAGAAAAGAGATATATGCATCAGTACAACTTCCCCGGTTATTCGACGGGCGAAGCAAAGGCACTTCGCAGCCCCGGTCGTCGTGAAATCGGTCACGGCGCTTTGGCAGAACGTGCGCTTGTTCCTGTAATTCCTTCCCCCGACGAATTCCCGTATGCGATCCGTGTCGTATCCGACATTATGTCGTCCAACGGTTCGTCTTCGATGGCATCCGTTTGCGGTTCGACGATGTCGCTCATGGACGCAGGCGTTCCTATCAAAGCGCCCGTAGCAGGTTGCGCAATGGGTCTTGTTAAGGATCAGGAAACGGGCAAATACGTTATCATGACGGATATTCAGGGATTGGAAGACTTCCTTGGCGATATGGACTTCAAGGTAGCAGGTACGGATAACGGTATTACGGCGATCCAGATGGATATTAAGATCAAGGGTATTTCTAAGGAAATCATGCTTGACGCAATCGCAAAGGCACAGCTTGCAAGAAAGCACATTTTGGGCAAGATGCTCGAATGTATCCCTGCGGTTAGCGAAGAATTGTCCGAATACGCACCCAAGATTATCACGTTTAAGATCAACCCCGAAAAGATTGGCGACGTTGTCGGCAAGCAGGGTAAAGTTATCAACAAGATCATCGAACAGACGGGTACGAAGATCGATATTGAAGACGACGGTACGGTATGTATCGCGTGCTACGGTGACGTTGCAAACGCAAAACGCGCAAAGGCGATCGTGGAATCGATCGCGCACGATCCCGAAGTTGGCGATATGTTCGTGGGCGTAGTCGTTCGCGTAATGTCCAAGCTTGGTGCATTCGTTGAATTTGCGCCTGGTAAAGACGGTATGATCCACATTTCCAAACTTTCCGTACAGAGAGTAAACCAAGTAGAAGACGTATTGAACGTTGGCGACAAGGTTAAGGTGGAAATCATCAAAATCGGCGAAAAGGGTATCGATTTAAGATTGCTTGAAAAAATGGACTAAACTTAAAAAACAGTTAAGTAGCTTCGAGCCGTTGGCTTGAAGCTACTTTGTTTTTTCCGTAGGAAAAAATCAAGCAAACGGGTTGACAAATGCGCGTGGGTATAGTATAATAAGCTTTAAGAAATACTTTGCGTATAGTAAGGGAAATAAGGTAAGATAAATGAGTAAATATTCGATAGTAGTACCTGCTTATAACGAAGAAAAAAGCTTGCGTTTATTTTATAATGCCGTTGTTCCGCTGATGGACACGTTGCATGAAGAATACGAGATGATTTTCGTCAACGACGGAAGTAAAGATAAGACGCTTACGATTTTGCGGGAATTGGCGACAGAAGATAAACGCGTTAAGGTATGTAGCTTTTCTCGTAATTTTGGTCAGCAAGCGGCTTTATTATGCGGTTTGCAGGCGGCTACGGGCGATGCGATTATCGCGATGGCCACCACGTCCCATGATCCCGCCGAAGTTGCGTTGCAAATGATTGAAAAATGGAAGGAAGGCTACGA
>JAZSJN010000173.1:0-6414 GCA_045534315.1 Candidatus Scatosoma sp. | reverse complement strand
GCGGGGTATTACTATACAAATAAGCCGAGCGGCGAGAATATCTCACCGCTCGGCTTTTGCTTTGCCTTGTGTAAACATTAATCCATCATATCTAAAGAACTGAGATCGTCGGACAAAGACGAGCTGTTTTCCGAACTTTCCGAAAGGGAAGAACTCTCGATTGAGCTTTCCGAAGACGTTTCGGACGAAGTTTCCGACGTGGGCGCGCTACTGCTGCTTTGCGGAGCAGGGTCGTCTTTTTTGCAGGCGGCAAACGTAAGAGTGCCACAGCAAAAGGCAAGAGAAAGGGCTAAGATGAACAGTTTTTTCATACAATCCTCCTGAAAATAAAAAATGGTAGAGTTGCGGTTTTTCCGCAAAAACGCTCTTGGGATTTTTATGGACGATTTTCAAGGAAATTATTACGCGGAGCGGAAAATTTTTATCAAAAATTCGTTTATCTGCTAAAGGATTGTCGGATTTTGTCAAAAGGGTGGCATACGGTACGCGTTGGACGTAAAAGACGTAAAAAACGGAGCGCATATAAACGCTCCGTTTTTTACGTTTGTTCGTTTTTTACAGCAATACGATATCGTGCTCTTTGCATACGCGGCGAGTTTCTTCGTCCCATAAGGATACTTGCACTTCGCCGATATGCGCTTTGCCAAGCAGCAACATGGAAAGTCGGGATTGCCCGATACCGCCCCCCATCGTCAAGGGCAGTTCGCCGTTGAGCAAAGCTTTGTGGAAAGGCAGGGCGCGGCGTTCATCTGCGCCCGCTTTGGTCAATTGTTCGTCCAAGGACTTTTCGTCTACGCGGATGCCCATGGACGAGATTTCCATGGCGCAATCCAAAACGTCGTCCCAGAACAAAATATCGCCGTTGAGCGACCAATCGTCGTAGTCGGGCGCGCGGTTGTCGTGCGGTTTGCCCGATTTGAGTTTGTCGCCGATCTGCATAATAAATACCGTTTTATGTTCCTTGACGAAAGCGTTTTCGCGTTCCTTTGAACAAAGGTCGGGATAGAGATCTTCCAACTGCTGCGAAGTGACAAAGGTAACGGTGCGGCAAAGATCCACGTCGATTTGCGGATAGCGGCATTTTAAAAAGTCCAGCGTATCGCAGATCGCGCCGACGATACCTTGAACCACTTTTTTAAGATAATCGAGATTGCGCGTTTCGCGCGTGATGATCTTTTCCCAATCCCATTGATCGGTGTAAACGGAGTGCAAATTATCCATTTCTTCGTCGCGGCGAATGGCGTTCATGTCGGTATACAGACCTTCGCCTGCGGAAAAACCGTACACGGCAAGCGCCATACGTTTCCATTTCGCCAAAGAATGTACGACTACGGCGTCTTTGCCTGTTTCCTTTAAATCAAAGCGGACGGGGCGTTCCACGCCGCTAAGGTCGTCGTTCAAACCCGTAGTGGGGTCAACGAACAGGGGAGCGGACACGCGTTTTAAATTCAGCGCAAGGCACAGCCGTTCTTCAAAAGTCCGTTTCAACAGTCCGATCGCCGTTTGCGTATCGTACATACCCAAATCCGATTTATAGCCCTTGGGCACGATTACTTTGCTCATAGCATTACTCCTTTCTAATAGGATACAGGTAGTATAACACATTTGTCTTTGTCTTGTCAACGGAATTGTTCATAAAATGGGGGGATATCGTTGAAAAAGAGAAAAGTAAAGGGGCGCTTTTGCACCCCTCGTAAATAGTTAGCAACAGATAAATTTAAGCGAACGTGATACAGTTACGGCGAACGACCTTTTGCAACGTTTCTTCATAGCTTTCGTCCAAATGGCGGAACATTTGCGCGCAAAGCGCTTGCGGAAGCCAAATACCCCCTTCAAACGTGCCCGCAAGACACATATTGACGTCGCCAAGGGCGTTTTCTTGAATAAATTGCAACGTTTTGGCTACGTATTTGCCATAACGCAGCCAATCCGCCGAATAAAGACGCCATGCGTGCGCGCGTAAACGAAGATCGTGGTCGGTGATGCTCTGTGCGTTCTCGCCCAAGACAAACGGACCGGATTGATAGATAAATTTAGTCCAGTCTAACATCATTACCCCTTTAAAAACCAAACCCACGGGGGCGTTGCCGCGAAGGTGTAAAATTTTCTTGGTAAAAGCAAGGGTTTCTTCAAACGCCTTTTCATCGGTGACGGCGGAACGGTACGAATAGGGGAATTCGCCGCAATCTTCCCAAAGAATTTCCACCCGCTTATCCACCTTTGCGATTTCGTCCAAATGATTTCTAACGGACATAGCGTGCAAACCAAATTGCAATTTTATATTGGGGTGTTTTTCAAACAAAGTGCCCGCGGCGTCGTTGACGAGCGTCGTAACGGCTTCGGCGATAAGTCGTCCGTCGATGTATTCGTCGCTGCGTTCGGTAAACGATTGGAAATAGATCCCGTCGCAACCGATTTTGGCATAATTCTCTTCGTATTCGCGGATAATTTCTTCCTTTAATTCTTTCAGACGTTTTTCGCTGGCGTCTTTGATCTTACTGCATCCCGGCGTCCAGCCCCACGCGTACCCAAAAAGCACTTCCATACCGTAGGCGTGCGCATATTCGATTACGTCTTTTGCGTTGAGCGGCATATAATTGTTCCAAATGATGACCTGATTGAATTTTTGCCGCGCAAGATTGTCGATATACGCGCGATAATCGTTGATCGGATGTCCCCAAGTAAAGACGCTGCGCGTCCGATTTGCGGGGCGTTCCGTGTACGATTGCATATGTAAAGGCGCGTCGAAAATAAACTGCGGCATAGGGTTTGAGCCGTGCCAAGGCGAGTACTCGGGGATATAATCGTCGATAAAGCTGACGGCGGCGTAAAAAAGCTCTGCTGCGCTGTTCGCTGTCAAAATTATCAATCGTCCATCCGTATTTTCGGGATTTTCGATTACTTTAATTAGAAATCCGTCAGCGGGAAATTCGTCGGCTTTTACGTATTTGCGCACCGTTTCGCTTTCGTGATATAGTCCGACGATCATTGCGCTGTGCGGGATTGCCGCGCCTTCCTTTTCACAAGGAAGAACGTGAATGCGGTATATGTTTTCCTCGCGGATCAGGTATCGACCTGCTTCTTTGGATAAAAAGTCAACGGCGCGTTTTTGAACGTTTTCGTAGTTCGTATAGATAATTTTCCATTCGGTCTGTTTCATAAGGCGCTCCAATTTTATCGTATTGCGAGATGACTACGAGTTTTCTCGCGTCTTTATTATAGCACGATAAAGCGTTTCTTTCAATATGCGCGCCGACACAAAAATATCGTTTTCCGAAACTAATATTTTTACTTGTCAAAAACGAAAAGGTGTGTTATAATGGACGCACATAAGGAGTGCACTATGAAAACGATGACGATTTTCGAATTATCAAAAACCGATTATAACGTGCGGTTTTTGGCTTGTTTACAACAATTTTGGGCAACAACGAAGACTTTTTCGTGTATTAACGTACCTAAAAAGCAGCATATTTTCCTACATTTAAACGGATGCAAGGCAAAATACGTAATGAAGAACGGAAAGGTTTTTATGGCAAAAAGCAACGACGTGGTGTATTGTCCGCAGGGCTGCGAATATACGGTTGAATTTTTCGATTTCGAAACGGAGAAAAGTCATACAATCGGGCTTAATTTTTTTCTGTTCGACGAAGAAAATCAGCCCATTGCGCTTTCGGACGAGATTGTGGTTTTTTCGTGTAAAGGGGTAAAAATCCGCGCTCTGTTTGAAGAAAGTTTGCGGCAAAATTCTCTGCATTTTATCCCGACAAACCCCAAGGCAGCGACCTTTCGCATTATCAACGAGATTGCGAAAAACGAGCAACGAAAGAGTTTTAATCCGTTGATTGCCAAAGGGATAGAATATTTAAACGAACGGTATATGGACGATCCACCCATTGCGGATTTGGCAAGGCTTTGTTACGTCAGCGAAGTGTATTTCCGCCGTCTGTTCAAGAAGGAAACGGGCGTTTCGCCGCTCGAATACAAAACCGCCTTGCGCATGCAAAAGGCGCAAGAATGGCTCGCGTTTGACGACGTTCCCGTTGGGGAGATCGCACGGCAATTGGGGTATGCGACGGCGCATTTTATTCAGCAATTTAAAGCGCATTACGGCGTATCGCCTTTGGCGTACCGTCGGCAATATCAGGGGTGATTTTTTTCACGTTTTTGTCTTAAAAGCAAACAAAAACGGGTATATATGTAATAGCTTTTGCGTTTTGTTCGTATTCGCGCGGAGCTTTTACAATATTTTTTAGAAAAACAGCCTGAAAACGCTTTGATTTTTCAGGGAAATATTGTACAATATATAATGACGATAAAATGCCGAAAAACGCGCTTTATTTATTATGGCGAACGGTTCGGCAAAAAAAGAATGAAAAATAAAGCTATCGGAGTTTTTAAGATGGGATTGATTAAATATTTGATGAGCGGCGACGCAAGAAGAAGCTTGAAAAAGCTGAACAAAATGGCGGATCAAGTGGAAGCGTTAGAGCCGAAATACCAAGTAATGGACGACGAAACGCTGAAAGGGCAGACGGCGGTTTTAAAGCAGCGTCTTGCAGACGGCGAAACGTTGGACGATATTTTGTTTGACGCATTTGCGGCGTTAAGAGAAGCAGCAAAGCGTATTTTGGGCATGCGTCATTTCCGCGTGCAGATTATCGGCGGTATCTGTTTGCACCAAGGGGGTATTGCAGGAATGCGTAGGGGTGAAGGTAGGACGCTCGTTTCTACGTTGCCTGCGTATCTTAACGCGTTGTCGGGTAACAGCGTGCATATCGTTACGGTCAACGATTATCTTGCAAAGCGTGACGCGGAATGGATGGGCAAAGTTCATAAATTCATGGGCTTGACCGTCGGCGTCGTTGTTCCTGGTATGGAGGACGACGAAAAGCGCGCGGCGTATCAATGCGATATTGTGTACGGTACGAATAACGAATTTGGGTTTGACTATCTCCGTGATAACTTAAAAACCGATTTAAACAAAATGGTACAGCGCGATTTGACGTTTGCGATCGTGGACGAAGTCGACTCCATTTTGATCGACGAAGCGAGAACGCCTTTGATCATTTCGGGTAAAGGCGAAAAATCGTCCGATTTGTACGTGCAGGTGGATAAGCTGGTACGTACGTTTACGGGCGGCTTTGACGACGATTTAAAAGAAGCGGAAGAAGCGGCGATGCAAGAAATCCGCGCGAACAAAAAGAAAAACAAGAAAAAGGCGATTGTCGAAGACGTAGAAGACGAAGAAGAATTTGTCGATTATACCAAGATGACCTTGGAAGAACAGGCAAATTATGAAGCGGAACAGGCGGAAAAGAAAGCGGCGGCAGCAGCGGCTGCGCCCGAGGGCAGTAAGTCGCTGGCGATGGCGCGCAATTGGGACTACATCATCAACCGCAAGGACAAGACGGTGGAACTCACCGACAGCGGCGCAAGAAAGGCAGAACGTTTCTTCCGTATCGACAATATTGCGGAAATTGAACACGCTGATCTCAACCACCACATTCAGCAGGCGCTCAAAGCACATAAGTTGTTTAAGCTGGATGAAGATTATATTGTAAACGAAGGCGAAGTAATTATTGTTGACGAATTTACGGGACGTCTTATGAACGGCAGAAGATATTCCGACGGTCTGCATCAGGCGATCGAAGCGAAAGAAGGGGTGGAAGTGCGTAGCGAAAACAAGACGTACGCGACGGTTACTTTCCAAAACTATTTCCGTCTGTATAAAAAACTTTCGGGGATGACGGGTACGGCAAAGACGGAAGAAGCGGAATTTAGAACGATCTATTCGCTCGACGTAGTGGAAATCCCGACAAACCGTCCTATCAAACGTGTGGATTTGCCCGATATGGTATATTCGACCGTGAACGGTAAAAAACGCGCGATCGTAGACGAGATCATGAAACGCCACGAGAGCGGTCAGCCGATCTTGGTCGGTACGTCGTCCGTTGATAAATCGGAAGAAATTTCTAGACTTTTGAAACGCAACGGCGTAAAACATAACATTTTGAACGCAAAGAACCACGAGCGCGAAGCGGAAATCGTGGCGCAGGCAGGGCGTTTGGGCGCGGTAACCATTTCGACGAACATGGCGGGGCGTGGTACGGACATTCTGCTGGGCGGTAACGCTGAATATTTGGCGAAAAAGCGTTTGCGCGAAGAAGGCGCAAAGCCCGAAGATATCGATCTTGCAATGAGTATGTATATCACGGACATCAGCGACGAAATCGCTAAACTCCGTGAAAGATATAAAACGGTGTACGCGCATTATAAGGCGGAAACGGACGCTGAAAAAGAACAAGTGGTTGCAGCGGGTGGTCTGTGCATTTTGGGTACGGAACGACACGAATCCCGTCGTATCGACAACCAGCTCCGTGGTCGTGCGGGGCGTCAAGGGGATATCGGTATGAA
>JAZSJN010000041.1:0-2256 GCA_045534315.1 Candidatus Scatosoma sp. | reverse complement strand
GTTCCCGGGCGTATCGTGCGTATCAGACCCCCCGAAGCGCAAGATCCGACGCACGCGGGCATGGTGGCGGCGGTGGCGCTTTCGCACGAAGCGAAAGAAGAGATCGCCAAGGAAGCGGCGCGAAAAGCCGAAGAAGAACGGAGCAAGAAAAAATAAAACGGGCATACACGGTATGCGATGAATAGGAGAATAATTATGAAAATTTACAATTCGTTGTCGAAGAGAAAGGAAGAATTTATTCCTTTGGAAGGGAACAAAGTAAAAATGTACGCTTGCGGGATTACGGTATCGGGCGAAGCGCATATCGGGCACGGATATCAAGCTTTGATTTACGATATTATGCGTAAATATTTAAAGAAATTAGGTTATGACGTAACGTACGCGCGCAACTATACGGACGTGGACGATAAAATTATTGCAAAATCGCACGAAACGGGGATTCCCGCGGACGAATATGCGGCGAACATGATAGAAAACATCAACAAGATCATGGCAAAATTCCACGTGGACGATCCCGACGTTTGGCTGAAAGCGACGCAAAATATCGACAATATTATCGATTTCGTAGCCACGTTGATTGAAAAAGGACATGCGTATCCCACGAAAAACGGCGACGTGTATTTTGACGTTGAAAGTTTCCCCGCATACGGCAGACTTTCCAACCGCAATATCGAAGACGCGCTGGACGGCGTGCGCGTAGATAACGACGACGAGAAGAAAAACGCGTACGATTTCGCCCTTTGGAAGAGCGCGAAACCGGGCGAAATTTATTGGGACTCCCCTTGGGGGAAAGGTAGACCGGGCTGGCATACCGAATGTTCGGCAATGAACCGCGCGGCGTTTGCCGAACAGATTGACATTCACGGCGGTGGCAGAGATTTAATCTTCCCCCACCACGAAAACGAGATTGCGCAGACCGAAGCGTTGACGGGCAAGCCGTTCGTAAAATATTGGACGCACAACGGTTTGATCAAGGTCAATGGTCAAAAAATGAGTAAATCCTTGGGCAACAGTCTGCTCCTTGCCGACTTGCTTGAAAAATACTCGGACGAAGCGGTGAAGTTTGCGCTGCTGCAGACGAACTACCGCAACGACATCAATATCACGGACGACCTTTTCCCCGAAGCGGAAAAGCATTTATACGAGTTTTATTGTCTGCTTGCACTCGTGGACGAAGTAGTGTCCAAATTTAAGGGCGCGGAACTTACGATTGAAAACGAGGACGCGATCCGTGCGGCGGAATACGCGGCGAAAATCGAAGAAGAGTTTAACGCTTGTATGAGCGACGATTTTAACACGGCGCTTGCGTTATCTAACCTTTTTGGATATTTTAAAGATATGAAAAAATGGCTTAATGAAGGCAAGACGGGTGGATTTTTCGTGGCGCTTTCTGCGGCGGCGCAAATTCGTAAAACCTATGCATTGCTGGGCATATTTACCAAGAATTCCAAAGAGTATAAGGCATGGTACGAAGAAAAGAACGCCGACGAGATTCCCGCGGACGTAAAAGCGGTGGCGGAAGAACGTTGGGCGGCGCGTACGGCGCGCGATTGGGCGAAGAGCGACGAATTGAGAGCAAAGCTTGCAGAAATGGGCTACGCTGTTAAAGATAGCAAGACGGGCTATGAATTGACGAAAATGTAAGACATGGTGGCGGTTTTGATTTTTTTCAAAATCGCCCGTCTTTGTTTTGTAAAGCACTTGCAAAACGGATATAAGTATGATAAACTAAAGAAAATAATACTCTTAGGAAATTGTTATGAAAGGGAAATTTTTAAAAATATTATCGATATTGGCATGTTTGGCATTGACGGCGGGCGTAGTGGCGTGCGGCGGCAACGGCGGCAATAACGGCGATAACGGCGATAACGGCGCAAGCAGCAGTTCGACGCCCGAAATTTCTTCGTCTTTGGAAGAGAGTTCGAGTGAAGTTGTGGACAGCAGCGAAATTGTAGAAGATAGTTCTATTGAAGAACCGACGCCTGTGGAAGATAAAATATCTTTTAAGACGTTGACGGTGAACGGCACGAACGTTTACGGCGAAGTTTCCAACGAAACGGAGAAATTTTCATTTGTTTCCGAAGTAGCGGTGTCGGGGAAAGCAAAATTTGTTGTTTCGTTGGACGAATTTGGGATACAAACGGTTTTAGGCAAGGCAATCCCGTTGTCGGTTGGCGATAATACCGCGTACATATTTGAGATGCTCGACGACGAAGTTGTTACCATATACACAGTAACCATTCGTCGATTGCCCGC
>JAZSJN010000097.1:0-23241 GCA_045534315.1 Candidatus Scatosoma sp. | reverse complement strand
AGGTTTGAAAGAGTCATATTTCTTCTCCTTACGTGCGCACTTGCCCGCGCGGGCGACAAGGGGATATCAGCCCATATTATTTATTATTATAGCATAATAATAAAAAACCGTCAAGCAGAACTCGACGATTTTTCGATTTTGTATGTCTACGTTATTTTATGCGAAGTTTCAGCGGTTTAATGCGGTTGAGCGCAGGCACGGCAACGAAAAGCAACGCATAGTTGACAAGGCTGTTCCAAATTTGTCCTTGGATAAACAGACGGCTGACGAGATAGGTCCAATAATCGACCTTGGAATATAACAACCAAAACGCCGTAGTATTGATCGCAACGGTGCAAAGCAAAAACGTCAGCAGACAAACGATCGATAATTTTACGTATAAAAACCATTTTGTCCCGCTTTTTAGTCCTCCGATAATCAGCCCTGACAAAAGGGCTATCATGCCCAACGAAAGCCCGATCCACGGCAGATAGGCAAAACCGCCCGAATGGTATAAAAAACCAACCAAATCCCCTAAAAAACACGCTGCAAAACCCAGCAGCGGCCCGATTAAAATCCCTGCGATTGCCGACACAAAAATCGTCAACGAGAATTGCGTTTCCGCCAACTTAAATTCGAAAAACATGTTCGCCACCACGACGAACGCCGTCACCACCGCGGTATAGGCAATTTTCTGGCTCGCCTTTTTATCCACAAGCGCGCCAAACAACAAACAACGCCACCGCCCTTTCTCTTTTGTAACAACTTCCGACATAATAAAAAACCTCCCGTTGAGAGGTCCGCAAATGGTATATGCAACAGGCGATTTTGCGCGTTCAACGCGACACGTATGCTGCCTTTCGTAGCGGACGCGCCCCGACACCGCAGAAAGACGATAGTGTTTTTCGCTCCCTTTCGTTCACCGACAACGTCCCGTTCGATGACACTTTACGCGCCGAAGGCTACTCTTACTTTGTGTTTCCATTATACACCCTATTCCCCTATAAACGCAAGCGTTTGCGCAATCTTTTACGAATATTTTTTTAGCCTTTACGCAAAATATCCGTATGGGCTTGATTTTTATACGGACAACGATCATTTTTATTACGCTGCTCGCCATTATGCGGATGATGGGCAAACGTCAAATCGGCGAAATGCAACCGTACGAACTGGTCATCACGCTGATCATTTCCGAGCTTGCCTGTATCCCCATGGCGGACAATTCCATTCCACTTTTATACGGCGTGATTGCCATTTTGACGGTGTTTTTATTACATCAAATCGTCTGCATAATCGATTTAAAAGTGTCAGGATTAAAACCGATTATCAGCGGCACACCTAGCATCGTTCTCAATAAAAAGGGTGTGGACGATTCGCAGTTAAAGAAAAATAATCTCAACGTTTCCGACCTAATCGAAAGCCTGCGTACGGAAGGATATTTTGCCTTAGACGGGATCGAATACGCCTTGTACGAAGCGGAAGGCGCGTTTTCCGCTCTGCCAAAAAAAAATTATCAAGACCTACAAAAATCCTTGCCGATCATCCTTATTAACGAGGGAAAATTCGACCGAAAAAACGTCGAAAAAACGCAAAAAAATACCGATTACTACTTAGACGTGCTGCGGCGAAACGGTTGCAAGGACGAAAAAAAGGTATTGATTATGACCGTGGACGGCAACGGAAAGGTATACCTGCAAAAAAAGGGAAAGTCCTATCAGGTTCTGTCGCTGGATTGGGGAAAACCGCTGTGGTAAAGGAGAAAATATGATACGGACGATTGCAAGCATTTTTATTACGCTCGGATTGATCTTGGGCGTGTCCTTTTACGAAAATTACCGCGTGGACAAAACCTTTGACGAGCTCCGCACCGCCTTTGAAACGTTGCACGAAAAGACGGAGCTTGGCACAGCGACCTACAACGACGGCGTTGCGGCGCGCGGTTTTTGGGATAAGAAAAAAGAAACCTTGCATTTTTGGTTGCCCCACGGCGCGCTGCAAGAAATCGATTTTCAGTTAAACGAAGCGATCGGTTTTTTATATTTGGACGACTACGAAGGGGCGCTCCCTAAAATTGAAGTTTTGATTGGTTTAACGGAGGCAATCCCCCATTCGTACACCTTTGACGTGAAGAACATTTTTTAAAAAAGGCGAAATAAAAAAGGCACTCGTTTAAACACGTGTGCCTTGTTTTTTATATTTACGCTTTTTTAATCGCTTACGCCAAGCCGTACGCATGGATAATCCGCACCGTCGCGTCGAAGATGTTCCGTATAAACTTTTTTACCGCCACGAAGGTCGCCATATCCATCGACGGTTTTTCGTTGCTCTGCATCATCGCCACCGCCGCGTTAAAGTTTTTACAAATCGCCTGCATGTCTTCGTCGATTGCGGTGTATGCGTCTTCCGTGCCTACCCGCTGTATCGCGTACATATCTTCCACCGTCTTGTTCATGGCGGACAAAATATCTTGATTGCTCGACTGCAAATACGCCGCCGACTGATGGTTGAGATCGGCAAGCAACGCGATAAACCGTTGCAACTGTACGTTACCTTCCAATTCAGTCGCCATTAGAGCTCCACTCCGTTCATTTTCAAAAGTTCGCGCGCACTTTCTACGCTGTCCACGCCCGTCTTGTTCTTAATCGGCGCAAATTCCTTTTCGCGCACGACTTCGTAAGGCAAAACGCTGCCCATGAGCTTAATCAAATCGACCGCCAAAGCCTCGAATTTTTTGCCGTTTTCCTTTTCGGGCTTTCTCGTTACGCCGTCTTCGCAAAGACACTCGATCTTCTTTTCAACAATATGTACGGGGATCTTTTTTCCTTCCACTTCTTCCAATTTAGAAAGGCGGAACAGATAATTCATAATAACGCCGTAGCTGTACACAAGGTCGCCGTTTTCGTCGCGTTGGTTCGCCATTTCGTCCGTGAGCTCGTAATATTCAATAATATCGGGTTTGTCGCCGTCCATGCAAAGCACGCCTACTTTTTCGGTGGGAATCGTCTTAAAAATCGCTTTCGCGCCGCAGTTTACGCCGCTTTCAATCGTCGCCCCGACGAATACGGGGTCGGCAATCCGTTGCAATACGTTATCCACCGCGTAAATGTTCAGCCATTCCACGCCGCGCGCGTGCAGATCGTCCACAAGCCCTGCTTTTTTCAACGAGCTGAACCAACCGCCGTTGCCGTTGGGGGAAAGCGCGGGCAAATCTTTGCGTTCCAAGATAATTTTGCCATCGTAATCTACCGCAGGCGCCATTTCCTGTTTAAAGAACTTCACGTCCTTTTCGTCATAACCGAAATATTCGTGTTCTTTCCAAAACGCCGTCGTCTGTTCGTGGTTTTTATCGCTCGTCATGATGTACAAAGGCACGACCACGCCGCACTTTTTCGTAACGTCCTGTAAATTGCGCATTTGCTGCTGAAAAATATACAAGGGCTTGGTGATACCAATATCGTACGCGCCCTTAGGCCCGTCTACGCCAAGACGAGTACCCATACCGCCGGCAAGCAGCACCGCCGCCACTTTGCCCGATTTGATCGCGTCCACGCCGATATTTTCAAATTCCGTTTTTCTTCTTTCAATCTCCGAATGGCGCAAACCGCTAATCGGACGAATATCACGGTCCTTTCCCGTCATATCAACGGGGTTTGCCAATGCGTCTTCAAATTCCCAATTGATTGCCGCGATTGCGTCCAGCAACGTTTGTTTCTGTTCGCATGAAAGCTCGTTATAATATTGTAAAAGTTGCATTTGCCCCTTTTCTTCTAAAAGTTGCTTTGCCTGTTCGTAAGTCATAAATCCTCTCCTTTATTTTTCTTTATATCCAATCATTATTGTATCAAATTTCAAAGGCGATTGCAACACTTTTTTAAAAAAATTTTCAACGGATTCTTTCGTTGTTTTTTCGTATTCTTCCACTCTATTTTTTTTGAACTATTTTTTAATTTTCCCTTTACAAAGCAAGAAAAGCGTGTTATACTATGCGCATGGGATTACGATCGTATTTCAAAAACAAACTTTTTGCGCGGCGATTGAAAAAGAGCGGCTTAACGTTTCCGCTTTACACGAAGATTAACGGCGTGGCGTCAAACGACCGCCAAGGCGCATTGGCGCAATCCGCGCAGGGGGACGATCTGCAAATCGTGCATACTCCGCTGAAAAAATATCCACACAATACGTACGTGTACAGCATCTCGCTGAACCGCGTGTTGGGATATTTGGACAAGGAACTATCGGAAAAGTTACAATACGTGTTTGGGGATGGATTTTGCCTGGACGGCGAGATACGCAATCTTTTAGGCGGTCCGCCCGAATACGATTATTTCGGTTGTAATATCTACGTTTACGACACCAAAGAATTGATGAACGACGTGGACGATTTTTCCCATCTTCGCGGTTAACGACAATATTAAAAAAAATAAACGATTACTCTCTTGATTAGGAGGATTTTTTTAATGAAACAAAAATGGATCTGGGTAAAAAACGACCCTATTGAAAACGACAGCTACGGCGAATTTATTGGAAAATTTTGCCGTAACGGCGATAATAAAGTAATTCTGCACATTGCTTGCGACAGTATTTATAACGTGGAAATCAACGGCAAGTTGGCGGCGTTTGGCGCTTGCTCCGATTACCCCCACCGCAAATATTACGATAGCGTGGACGTTACCCCTTACTGTAAAGCGGAAAACGAGTTAAAAATTAACGTTTGGTATTTGGGCGTGGGCAATTCTAACTATAAAACGGGCGAACGGGGCTTGGCTTTTGAAATAACGCAAGGGAATAACGTCCTTTTGACAAGCGACGAAAATATTCTTTCGCGAAAAAATATCAACTTTAAAAACGGGTATTGCAAGTCGATCACTTCGCAATTGGGGCTTTCCTTTCTCTACGATAACACCGTGGAAAACACCCTGCCTTTTGAAAATAGCGTCGTAAACGGCGAAATTACCGCTGAGCCGCGCGGCAGAAAAAACTGCGTCGTACAGGGCAGAGTGCCCGTTACCATCAGCCGTATCGAAAACGGTTACCGCGTCGCGTGGGAAAGAGAAACGGTCGGCTTTTTAGAGCTGGATTTCGTTAGTCCCCAGGCGCAAAAACTCACGATTGCATACGGAGAACATTTGGGTTTTGGAAAGGTTCTGCGCCTTAACGGTGGTCAAGATTTTAGCGTAGAATTTATCGCGAAAGCAGGCAAAAATCAATACCGCAACGCTTTCCGCCGTTTAGCCGGTAGGTATCTTGATATCGAATGTGAAACGGAATTGGATATTAGCTATATTGGCTTAAATGAAGTCTTATACCCCCAAGAAAAGGTAGAACGCCAATTTACCGATCCTCTGTCGCAAAAAATTTACGACACTTGCGTACATACCCTCGTTTGTTGTATGCACGACCATTACGAAGACTGTCCTTGGCGGGAACAATCCTTTTACGTTATGGACAGCCGTAATCAAATGCTTTGCGGATATTTTGCCTTCGACGGGACGGAATATCAAGCGAGCAATTTAAAATTGATCGGCGACGGACTTCGTAAAGACGGGCTTTTGGATATTTGTTTCCCGTCGGGAAAACCGTACTCCATTCCTTTCTTCTCTCTTATCTTCCCTATGCAACTTTACGAATACACGACGTATTCCAAGGACAAAACTTTGATCAACGACCTGCTTCCGATCGCGCGGCAAATTTTAGACGGTTTTGAAAAACGTATTGACGAAACGGGTTTAATCCCCGCGCTGAAAGGACATTGGAATTTTTACGAATGGACGGACGGGAGCTACGCCGATCAGGAATACGGCGGCAGCATCAGCCCCACCCATTACGATCTGATTTTGAACTGCGCGTACGTCTACGCCTGTGATTATTATGAAAAACTGACGGGCGAACGTAGGGATACCTCCGCCTTGAAATCGGCAATCGAGCGCAATTTCTACAACGAAGAAAAAGGTCTTTTTAAGCTTTGTCTTTCGGGAAAAGAGCGGTATAGTCAGCTCGGCAACGCCTTTGCCTACCTTATCGGACTTGGGAAAAAACCTGGGTTTGCAGAAAGATTGCTTAGCGACGAGTTGATCGAGGCGTCTTTATCCATGCGTTCTTTCTATTACGACGCGCTGCTCCAAGCAGACGAAAATTATAAAGAGTACGTCTTAAAGGATATTAAAATCCGCTATAAAAAAATGTTGGATGAAGGCGCAACGACCTTTTGGGAAACGGAGCTCGGTTGGCGTGATACCATCGGTTTTGCAGGTAGTCTTTGCCACGGTTGGAGCGCGCTCCCTATCTATTACCTTTGTAAATACGAACAATAAAAACGCACACGAAAAGAGTTCCGTAATACGCGGAACTCTTTTCTTTAACGTTACAACGTGTTTACAATATTATTGCAAGCCCCTTTTGATAAGCCGAAACACTCTTTGCAGAGGATAAAACAATACGCCGACCGTCATCGCCGTGCAGATCACTTGCGGGATCATAAAGGACAGCGACGCGTAAAAATACGCCCGCCACGCGCGCTCGGAAAACCCCAACCAAAGCGGCGTTATCAAGTTATCAAGCATTGTAAAACATACCGTACATATACACGCCGCCGCCGTCAGCCACCAAAGGCAGACGAGCGGCCTTTTTACCATATGCCCAAATCCGCCGAAAACCGCCGCTAAAAAGTTGTAATACACGAGATATAAAACGAGCACCGTCGGAGAGAACGAAAAAATCAACTGCCGCAAAAGGGAAAACGCCGTCGCCGCCAATGTTCCACGACATATCCCGAACACGAATGCATACGCGACGAATAAAAGTGTAACAAGCTCCACGCCCGGCACGGCGGACAACGCCAACTGTATCCCGATTAAAAGCGCGATAAACACGGCAAGATAAGCGCACTCTTTTGCCGAGTGCGCCCAAAGATTTCCGCGCCTTTTATTCTGCGCGTTTTTTTGGGAAAAATCCCCGCCAATTTCGCCGTTCGCTTTATCGTTCATCGCGTACCGTCCCCTATCCTTTCATTAAAAACCTTGATACGACCACACGTAAACAGCCCCTGCAACGAGCGTTAAATCACCCGCGCCAAAGTTCGCGCTTCCCAAAATCTGTCCTTCGTATTCCAAGCTCCCATATTGCGTCGAAGACATTTCGCTATCCGAAGTATACAGCATCCAACAAGGATTGTAATCCACGTCGTTTTCCACGCCGTTGATACCCGTTATCATACCGTTAGACATGATAAAGGTAATTTCTCCCTTTTCCTGCAAGCTTTCCATCGCGTTAAGCAGAACGGCGTTTCCGTCCGTCTTATCTACACGGATAACGACCTGCGTGTCGTTGGAAGAAAGCAAGCTACATTCTACTTCGCCGCCCTTATTGCAAGCGGCAAACCCAAACACGCACAGTACAAAAAGAGCGCAAGACAACAAAAAAACTCTGATACGTTTCATAAAAACGCCTCCTAAAAAATAAGCCCGAACGCATATCGCGTTCGGGCAAAATAAACAAAGGAAAAACACCGCCATACCAAAGGCAGCACTTTACGCTTTTTCCGCCCATCCGCAGAAAATTTGCAACAAAAACGCAGGGCAGGTCTCCCGACTTACAACGCCCTTGTACGCTTGACAAATACCGTTAAAATCAGCGTTCATCGCGTACACGTCCCCCTTCTTCCCGCTTTTGGCAGTGAAAGAAAACAGGCGTTCTTACGGTTGCGGAGGCAGCGGAGCAACTCTGCTAAACAGCAAATTTCTCTCTTCCCTATTAAACTCTTTCCGCAGAAAGAGTACCGCGCGTTCGTATGCAGTTTTATTGTTGGCGCAACGCGCGCCACACTTTCCCTATACTTAATACAAAGCGTCGAAAAGTTCCTTTCTCGTCTTGGTGGAAATCCAGCAGCAGGACACCGATCCCGGCCCTACATGCGAACCGATAACGGGCCCCATAATGGTAATTCTGGGTTTTACACCCGTACGTTCTTCGACGAGCGCGGCAAGTTCCGCTGCGCCTTTTTCGTTGTTGGTATGCACAATTACGGCAAACCGCTTGCCGTCAAAACTTTCGGTAGGCGCAACGTTTACGTGTTCAATTACACGCGAAAACGCCTTCTTCATGCCCTTGCATTTTTCCAATACTTTCAGTTTGCCTTCGGTGTCAAAGGAAAGCATGGGCTTGATATTCAGCATCGTCCCAAACGCTGCGGACACCGCAGACACACGCCCACCCTTTTTCAGATAAAACAGGTCGTTAGGGATAATACAATGCTGCACGCGGTTGCGCACGTCCATCAAATACTCGTACGTTTCTTTTGCGGACATGTCCTTATCGCGGCAATCCGCCGCTAATTCCACCAAAACACCCTGCCCAACCGTTGCAGAAAGAGGGTCTACTGCATATACGGTAAAATCAGGATATTCCTTTTTCATATCTTCCGCCGCTTGCTGTGTAATCGTAATTGTGTTCGCAAGCCCCGACGAAATCATAAAATGCACTACTTCTTTCACACCCGCTTTCGCAAGCGCAGTAAAATGCTGCATATGCGCGTCGTAGTTGAGTTTTGCCGTACGCGGAAAATACCCCGCGGACACCTTTTCGTAAAAGGCAACGTACTCTTCTTCTTGTGTAAAATTGTCCAAATATTCTTCGATCGCGCCGTCCTTTTCCATGGTAAACGTCAAGGGAACAAACCAAATATCACGTTCCTTTATAAACGCACTCTTCAAGTCGCAGGTAGAATCGGTAGATACTGCAAAGCGAGCCATTTTTTTCTCCTTTTGCTCTTTTATTTTTTCATTTAATATTATAACACAACCGACGGTTTCTGTCAATTAAATACAAAATATTTTCAATATATTTGTAACCGTTTTTCGTGACATATTTTTCTAAGCGAAATCTTTTAGAACCAGACCGCAAAAAAATAAATTTTTCTTCTTCAAAAAGCTTGAAAAATCCGCGTAAAAACGCTATAATAGTATAGGACCTTTGTCCATAGGACAAAACAATACGATATAAGCGAGATTTTTATGACCTTACAAGACTATCTCAATTTACGGAACGGAACGGACGTGCGCGGCGTTGCCGTGGACGGCGTAGCAGGCGAGCCGATTACGCTCACTCCTGCGGCGGCGCAAAATATCGTAGCGGCGTTTTGCAAGTGGTTGTCTGAAAAAACGGGCAAACAAAAACTGTTGATCGCCGTCGGACACGACAGCCGTATCTCGGCGCCAATCCTTTGCGACGGCGCGGTAAAAGGCATTACCTTATCGGGACACGACGCCCTTGTAACGGGGCTGTCCACCACTCCGTCTATGTTTATGCTCTTAAAAGACGAGCGTCTTACGGCAGACGAACGCCCCGACGGATCGCTGATGATCACGGCAAGCCATTTGCCCTTTAACCGCAACGGTTTAAAATTCTTTTCAGAAAACGGCGGTTTGGAAAGCGGCGACATCAAAGAAATCTTGACAATGGCGGCAGAAATCACGATCAGCAGCGAAAACGTAGGCAAGGTGTTTACCTGCTCTTACATTAACGAATACGCGCAATCACTCGTTGAAATCGTCCGCAAGGCTTGCGGGGAAAACGAACCGCTGAAAGGCAAGCGTATTTTGGTAGACGCGGGCAATGGCGCGGGCGGTTTTTATGCCGACAAAGTTCTTGCGCCCCTTGGCGCGGATACGACGGGTTCGCAATTTTTAGAACCCGACGGCACGTTCCCCAACCACATTCCCAATCCCGAAAATAAGGATGCTATGCAATCGGTTTGCAATGCGGTTAAGGCGGCAAACGCCGATTTTGGTATCATTTTCGATACGGACGTAGACCGCGCGGGCGCGGTGGATAAGGACGGCTCGGAAATCAACCGCAACCGTTTAATTGCCCTGATTGCCGCAATCTTGCTCGACGAAAAGAAAGGTACGATTGTTACCGACTCGGTCACCAGCGACGGTTTGGCGAAATTTATTGCCGCAAAGGGCGGCAGACATCACCGTTTTAAGCGCGGATATAAAAACGTTATCAACGAAGCGATCCGTTTGAACGCCGCAGGTGAATATACCCCTTTGGCGATTGAAACGAGCGGGCACGCCGCCCTGAAAGAAAATTATTTCTTAGACGACGGCGCGTACTTAATCACGCGACTTTTGATTGCGCTTGCCAAAGCGGCAAAAGAAAACAGATCCCTTTCCGATCTGATTGCCGATTTGGAAATGCCCGCCGAAGCGCAGGAAATAAGACTTCGCTTTCAAGACGGCTGCGATTTCAAAACGCTCGGCTTTGCGATGCTGGAAGATTTTAAAGAATACGCGGCAAAGCACGAACACGCCACCCCCGCCCCCGACAATCACGAAGGGTGCAGAGTGCGTTACGATCAAGATCACGGCAACGGTTGGGCACTTGTGCGCATGAGCTTACACGATCCCATTTTGCCGATCAACGTGGAAAGCAACGAAAAAGGCGGCTGTAAAAAGATCGCCGCGGATTTGTATAATTTCCTCAAAAACTACGATTTTCTCGACCTTAGCCCTTTGGAAAAGGCGATTAAATAAACTTATTTACGCGGCGTAAATAAACGTCGCCGAAAAGCAACTCTACGCGGCGATAACGCCGCCACACAAACACGAAAAGATTAAAAACACCATAATAGGAGAACGAATATGGACGTACAGAAAACCACAATTAACGCAATTCGAATTTTGTCCGCAGAAGCGATTGAAAAAGCAAAATCCGGTCATCCCGGTTTGCCTATGGGCTGCGCGCCGATCGCATACACGCTCTTTCAGAAATTTCTGAAGATCAACCCCAAAGACATGGCTTGGGACAACCGCGACCGCTTTATCCTTTCCGCAGGCCACGGCTCTGCGCTCAATTACACGCTGTTCCATCTTTACGGCATGGGCATTACGAAAGACGATCTGATGAGTTTCCGTCAGCTCGGTTCTAAAACCCCCGGTCATCCCGAATACGGTCACACGTACGGCGTAGAAACGACGACGGGCCCCCTTGGTCAGGGTATCGCAAACGCTGTTGGTATGGCGCTTGCGGAAGCGCACCTTGCAGCAAAATATAACAAACCTAATTTCCCCGTAGTTGATCACTACACCTACGCAATTTGCGGCGACGGCTGTTTGGAAGAAGGTATCTCTTACGAAGCTTGCTCGTTTGCAGGCGCAAATAATCTTGGCAAGCTCATTCTTCTGTACGACGATAACGATATTACCATTGAAGGCGACACCGACGTTACTTTCCGCGAAGACGTAGAAGGTCGTTTTAAGGCACAAAACTGGCAGGTCTTGCACGTGGATTTCGTAGCAAGCCCCGACGACGTAGACGCCCTTGCAAACGCAATTGCGGCAGCGAAAGCTTGCACCGACAAACCCTCCGTCATCATTTGTAAAACGCATATCGGTTACGGCTCGCCTTTGGAAGGCTCGGCAAAATGCCACGGCGCGCCCCTCGGCGCGGAAAACCTTGCAAAATCCAAGGAAACGCTCGGTTGGAATTACGCTCCGTTCGAATGTCCAAAAGAAGTATTCGATCATTGCGCAATTGCCGCAAACGCAGGTGCAGACGCACAAAAAGCGTGGAACGAACTCTTCGCGGCGTATGCAAAAGCATATCCCGAACTTGCGGCAGATTATAAAAAGGCAATGGCAGGCGAAAAACCCGATTTTGACAGCGTAGACGGTTTGTACGATTTCGAAAAACCGATGGCTACCCGTCAGACGTCTGCAAAAGTTCTCAATCAGTTGGCTGCGTTGATGCCCCAACTCATGGGCGGCTCGGCGGACCTTGGTCCTTCCAACCTTTCCGAAATGAAAGACACCGACGATATGAAATACGGCACGTTCTCCGCAGACAACTATGCAGGCAGAAATATGCACTACGGTATCCGTGAACACGCAATGGCAGCAATGGCAAACGGCATGCAGCTCCACGGCGGCATTCAGGCGTACTGCGCTACCTTCTTCGTATTCTCTGATTATTGCAAGCCCGCTATGCGTTTGTCGGCTCTTATGAAATTGCCCGTAACCTATATCATGACGCACGACTCGATCGGCGTCGGCGAAGACGGTCCTACGCACCAGCCTATCGAACAGCTGATTATGCTCCGTTCCGTTCCCGGTTTAAAAGTCTACCGTCCTGCGGACGGCAAGGAAACGGCGGCTGCTTGGGTATCCGCGCTCTCGGGCAACGAACCGACCGTACTCGTCCTTTCCCGTCAGAATTTGCCCCAGTACGCAAACAGCGGCAAAGCGGCGCTCAAAGGCGGTTACGTTTTAGAAGATTGTGACGGCACGCCCGACGTTCTCCTTATGGGTACGGGTTCGGAAATTGAACTTTGCGTGAAAGCAAAAGCGGCTCTTGCAGAAAAAGGCGTAAAGGCGCGCGTTGTGTCCATGCCTTGCTTTGAAGAATTTGAAAAGCAGAGCGCGGAATACAAAAACAGCGTTATCCCCGCAGACGTCAAGGCAAGAGTTTGCGTAGAAGCGGCTTGTCCTTACAGCTGGTACAAATACGCAGGCGACTACGGCGAAACGGTTTGCATGACGAGCTTCGGTGCATCCGCACCCGCAGGCGTGTTATTCCCCCACTTTGGGTTTACGGTAGAAAACGTTGTGGAAAAAGCGCTCGCATCGATCGCAAAAACGAAATAAGTTTATTGAAAAAACAAAAGTTCCCGACCGCGCGACAACGGTCGGGAGCTTTTATAATTTTCAGCAAATTTTCACAATTTGACAACGCCGTTTACGCAATCCCACGGTATAATTGCCTTACTAATCAAGATTACCCATTTCCCTAAAAAACACCTCCATAATAAATTGCAAAAGCGCATACTTCTGCTAAGTATGCGCTTTTGCTTTGTTTTTTACAGTTTTTCCTTACGTTACATTACAGGAAAGAGCAACTTGATCGCGTTTTCCAATTCTCTTTCCCTGACGAAGCTTTCCGCCACCGTCAACGTACCGTCTTCGGGCAATATCCCCCTTGCGTTTATGGACGTCCCTGAAACGGGCCACCGAAGTTGCGCCGTCGTCAGTTTCAAAAAGTCCTTTTTCTGCGCGTCCAGATAGAACGTCGTCTGCATGATCCCTTTGCCATAGGTTTTCGCCACGCCGTTCCGCTCAGAAAGGCAAATATCTTCATAACCGATCGCGCCGTAATCCACCATGCAACCAATCAAACACTCGGACGCAGAGGCAGTACCGTTATCCGCAAGCACCACAATGCGGCTGTCTTCGGCAAAATATTCGTGATACACGTTCCCTGACGCGCGATAGCCTTCCTGCTTTTCACCGTAATCCGCAACGACGATCAATGGTTTGGATTGCGTTGCGTTTTTGCAAAAATATTTCGAGATATATTGCACGTAGTCCAAATACCCACCGCCGTTTTCGCGCAGATCTAACACCAGGTTTTTCATACCGTCCGTTTTGAACTGCTCCATCACGCGGTCAAATCCAGCCATGGCGTTGCCCGTGAATTGCGACAGTTTAATATACGCCGTATCATCCGCCAAACAAGGCAGCGCGTTCCCCTTTTCGGTATACTCCAACGCATCGTCGCCCGTAAACCCGTACGAAGTCTTGTTCGTTCGATAGGAAACGTAGCTTTCCACGTAAAATTCCTTACTCATCTGTACCAGCGATTCTTCGCCGCCACGTATAATTTTAAGGAAAAACGGCGCGCTCGTCTTCATACTATCCAAAAACGGCTTTAAATCCTTATAAAAATCTGCGTTGTTTGCTATTTCCGTTTCATTTTCGCCGAACCCAACGATCAAATCGCCGTTTTGTAACCCCGCCTTGTCCGCAGGGGAATTTTCCGCTACGCGATACACCGCCGTTTGCGCGTTGCCGCTCTCCCCTAAAAGGGAAAATACCACGCCGATCCCGCTGCGATTACCCGCTAAATCTTGCAGACTCGCGCTGTATTCTTCTGCCGTCATATATTGCGAATAGGGATCGAGCAAATCGTCGTTGATTGCCGCAAACAGCACTCGATAAAATTCGTCATCGGAAACGTCCTCGTAATATTCCCTATCGATCGTCTTTTTGATCTTGATCAAGGTACGTATCTCGTCGTCTAAACAAGCCCACGTCGTCAGCATACCGCTGAAAAACACCGCCACGGCAATACCGATCGTCGCAAAAATTTTCCCAATCAATTTCCCCCTGTTTTTTTTCGGAGGGGTATGGACGGGTACGTATCCGCGAGGATTTTCACCCCAACACCCATTTGCGTTTTGACTTTGTCCGTTTGGCACGTCGTCAAAAAAACCGTCGTCCACATCCAATTCGCTTTTCTTATTTTCGTCCATCACTTGCTCCTTTTACGATTATACTATGTCCTTTTCGGATAAAAAATAATCCGCCAAATACATATAAGATTCGGCGGATTTCTTTATTTTTTCAAAAGTTTATGCAACACCGTCAAAACACGGAAAGATACCGCGTCCGAAAAGAGGCGAATGTTCAACCCCGTCGCTTTTTCAATCTTATCCAAACGATACAATAACGTATTTCTATGCATATACAAATTACGGGAAGTTTCGCTCACGTTTAAGCTTGTCTGCAAAAACGCTTCCGCCGTTTCCAGCATTTCCCCGTCTTCAAGCACTTCTTTAAACCGTTCGTCCGTGATCTGCGAAAAATATTCCGCGAGCTTTGTTTCAGGCACGTCTTCGATCATTTTGATCAAAATACACTCCCGATACGAATGTACGTTACCGGGAAAATCAAACACGTCCGCATACCGTAACGTGTTTTCCGCCTGCGCATAAGAGCGCGCCACGTCCTTCAATTCCCGCACGGTCGGACCAACGCCTACCGCTACGTCAATCCCTAACTCTTCCTTGATCGATTGCGCCAAAAACTCCGCATAATCCACCGACGCACGGTACGTATCTTCGCCATCGCCGTTTACAAAACGCACCAAAACGCACGTTTCTGCAGTCATTTGCAACGCCGTATCCAAACTATTCCCAACGTATTGTTCAAGAAGCGCCAAAGTTTCTTCCATTAGCTTCGGCACGCGCAACACTACCGTAAAACACGCCGCTCCACGCACAGAATATTTCGTTGCATATTTGTAAATGCTCATCGAAGAGCATTCCCCTTGCAATATCCGTTTCAAATGTTCGGTTTTGGACAACTCCGCTTCCTTTTCCGCAAAGCTCTCAATATATGAAGGCAAAAGCGTCGCCAAAGTGCGTTCCGTTTCTCCCGCGCCTGCTAAAACGCCGATATATCCCACACTCCTAAACAAAAAGCGGAAAAAAGTATTACTGCCGTCGTCGATTACACCTTCAAATTGTCTATCGCAAACCGCACCAGTATTCGGCTTAGTATTTTCGGCATAATAGGAAAAGGTCAACCCCAATTTTTCCGAAATCTGTTTTGCAACTCTTTCCAATTCGTTCATACAACTCTCCCGTTGCTTACATTAGCGAACGTTCCGTTCTTCTAAGCACGTCTTTATTTACACAAAAATATTATATCGCAAACGAAAATATTTTTCAAGGCTTTTTTTAAACTTTTCATCTTCTTTCCCCTTTTTCAACGCAAATAATCCAAAAAAGTCGAACTTTTGCCTTGATTTTTCTTGTTTAACGGCAAAAAAATTTTTTTTTCTATTGACAGAAATTCGCAAAAGTGATATAATGTTAAAAATTATACTGTTTAATAATATATACGCGCATATACGCGCGCGTAAGAAAAAAACGGTAAATCTAGTAGGAGATTTTGATTATGAGCATCACTAAAAACAATGTTTCCGTAAAAACAGGAAAATCTTCTTTCGTTTATCGGACGATCGCCGCTCTCATAGCGATTGCCTGCGTTGCTGCGTTTTTCTTGCCTTATACAATTTTTGCAAGCTCGCCTAACGGGTTGGTGACGACCGAGTTAAAACTTTACGAACTTTTTGAACATATATCCGACGCTCCTTATAAATTCCTTAGCGTCATCCCCCTGTTCACAAACCCGAAGAGCGTTCTTGGTCTTGCAGGCGGGCTTATAACGTACGTGCTCATGCTTGCGCTTGTCATAGCGTTCATCTTCGCGGTCATTACGCTTATTTTCGGTAAAAAAGTAAAACGTCTTGTTTCCCTTTCGATTATCGTTTATACTTGGGGCGCAGCTTTGTATATGATCGCCGTCACGTCGATCACTTGCTATCTTCCGATCAAGATCGTTTTTGACGTAAATTCTATCATCTTGGCACTGATCGGTACTTTTGTATATTTTGTCCTTATGTACGCCAGCCTTGGCAAAAAGCTTTGCATTCTCAACAGCGTACGTTTCTTCTTGGTATTAGCGTTTACCGTATGTTTATTCCTTGCGATTACGTTTGACTATCACCTTGTTCGTAAGTTGCTTGCAGAGGCGAACTTCTATAAAATCGTGATGGTAATTGCTATCGCGCTTACGCTTGTAAACGTAATCGTTGCATCCGTTCGCGCGTCTGCGCAAAAAGCATTTGCGTTTGACTTTATCAACGCCGTTGTACAATTGGTGGTAGCCGTTGCGCTGATCGTTCTCTCCGTTAGCTCCCCTGTTACCGACGTGGCGCTTTTGGTTCTTAGCAGTATCGCTGCCGCGATCTCTCTCGGATTGCTCGTTATCGCCTTCGTCGGCGTAAAATTGGCAAAACGGAACGCTAAAGCGGAAACCGTTAGTGACGTAGCTGAAAGCGGCGTTTCCGAAGAAACGCCCGTGCCCGCTTGCGAACCCAAAGCAGAAGTGGCGGCGGAAGAAGACTTCTTTGCCGACAAACAAATCGATACGTTTATCGCAACGCTTAGTGTTTCGGAAAGAAATCAATTCGCGGCTTTGTATTTACTGAAAGATGAAAACGTAATGCCTGAAATCCCCATTTATCAGATTGGCGGCGATAACAAGCTCTTCTTCGAAATGGTATTTATCACGCTTGGCGAATACAGAGACAAAATCCCCGACGAACTGCTCTCTAAGATGTACAACCAGATGTGTGTGGATTATCCCCAAACGGATTTCCCCGAAGTATAATTATAGGATAATGATAAATCGACAGCCGACCTTCAAGGTCGGCTGTTTTTTTCTTTACGCGCAACAAAAAAAGACGGTAGCTTGCAAACATGCTTACCGTCTTTATTTTATTTTAATCCGCACTAAAATTCCGCCGTCCGCTGTAAACGTCCGTTCCTGAGAAACGCTGTCCACCAAAAACAATCCCCTGCCGTGTTCAGAAAACACTTCAGCGCACGTTCCCTTTTCGGGCGGGAAAAATATCTTTTCCGCCAACACTTTCAACTCGATATATTCCTGCAAAAGCTCCATCGCCAACTTTGCGCTGCCGCCGGAATGCTTTAACACGTTACCGAGCAATTCGTATACGACCAGTTTGCTGTCGAAGATCCGCTCGTCTGCGACTTGGTTCAAGGCAAGGTAATCGCATAATTCTTCCACCGCGCTTTTCAGCGTGCCGTAACTTTCAATTTCGAAAATCATACGCCCCCCTAAAAACTGTCCTGTAAACGTTCACGCAGCTGCGACAAAAGTTTCCGTTCCATGCGGGAAACGAACATTTGCGAAACCCCAAGCCGCCTTGCCGTCTCGCTCTGTGACAAACCATCCGCATAACGGTATTGTATCAATAATTTTGCCGTATCTGAAAAATCGCGCATCGCAGCCGCCAACGCTTCTTTCGTTTCAAATTCTTCATAGCGGTCTTCGCTGTCCGCCAACAAGCCGTACAACGATTTATTCTCGTTTTCGTCTTCCCCGCTTGCCATGCCGTCCAGCGACAGCGTACCGCCGATTTCCAAAGCTTTTACAACGTCTTCTTCCGTCGCCGAAAGTTGCTGCGCAATCAGCGAAAGCGTAGGTTTTTCACCGTGTTCGGTTTCGTATTCCAGCGAAAATTTCTTCGCTGCTGCATTCAATTCCCCAAGCCGACGAGGCAATTTCACCAGTCTTGATTTATCGCGAAAATAGTTTTTAATCTCGCCCGTAATCGTCGGCGTAATAAACGTCGTAAACTGCATGCCAAGGTCGGGATCGAAGCGGTCGATACCACGCAAAAGCGCGTACGACGCTACCTGTTTCAAATCGTCGTACTCCACCCCGCGCCCTACGAATTTTTTGGCAAGGATGTCGGCTATGTAGAGATATTTTTCGGCGATTTCATTGCGAATCGCAACGTCGCCCGTCTCTTTGTACCGCTTAAAAAGCTCCGTCATCTTCTCGTCCGCCATCACTTACCCTTCAAATGCGATCGCCACTACTCGGTCTTGATCCTTTGTAAATTGTACTTCTCCCACGAGCGCCGAAAGCAACGCGCGCGAAATTTCGTCTTCAAAACTGTTTTCTCTTTCGCCCTTTTCCTCCACGCCGACGATCTTGCAAGCCAACGCTTCGCCCACGACAAATTCAATCGTCGCAGAAGAAAAACCGTTGCGTTTTAAAATCAGCAAGCTTTCCGTAACGCACACCTTATAATCTTCGGCGGCGTCCACGTCAAAACCGACCAGCGCGCAAAGCCCGCCCGTCGTCAAACGTACCGTCGTAAGATATTCGCCCGTCAAGGGCAACGTAACCGAAAATTTTTCCATATTATTCGATCTCCATAATGGCGTTCAAACCGCAGATTAAAAACAATTTCTTGATCTTTGCCTGCAAACCGACTAAGCGCATACTAAATCCGTCCGCTTTTACGGTTTTCAAAATTTTAACGAACGTGCCCAGCGTCGTGCTGTCGATAAAGTTCAACTCGTCACACACAAAGCATACGTTTGCGGGCGTTTCCTTATACGCCGCCATAACTTCGCTGTAAAATTCGTCCGCATTGCCAAGATCAATATCCCCCGAAAGCGCTACGCAAAGCGCTCCGTTTTCCAAACCTTTGATCGTTACTTCTTGCATATTTTCTTCTCCTTTTCAAGAGTTCCTTATCTATTTATACCGCAAACCCCACCCGTTTCAAACAATGGAAACGGAAATTGGATATACCAAATTAAATATCAGACCGATCGCCACCGAGATCGCATAGCAAACCCCAATCAGCGCAAAATTGCGTTTCCATTGACGCATATTGCGGAGCAACACCACAAAGCCCATACCTGCGTTCACGCACAGCCCCGCCACGCACGAGCCCAGCGTAATCCCGCCGCTCAAAAAGGTTTCGGTGATGACGACCGACGACGCGCAGTTAGGAATCAGCCCAATCGCGCACGTGATAAACGGCTGTAAAAAGCGGTTCTTTTGCATATAATTTACGAAAGTTTGCTCGCCTACTTCGTGAATAATCGTTCCCAAAACAAAGTTTACCAACAGGATAAACAAGCCCACTTTCAAGGTATGAAGCAACGGATAGAGTAGATAATTTTTCCACGCGCTGTCGCCGTCGTGCCGTCTCCCGCACGAGCAATTGACTTGCACGTCCTTTTCGTCCAAATACCGTTGCATAAAAATTTCCCGCGTGCTTTCGGGCACGCCGTTTTCCGTTTTCGGTATCGCCACGCATGTCTGCTTTTTGCCAAACAACCGCAACACGCCGTCTACGGCATATCCCACGCACACGCCAATAACGATTTTCGACAACAGCAAAGGCAACAGCCATACCGCGCCTTCCCCCGACGAGATCATAATCACAAACGCTTCGTCGCTCGTCGCCATAAAAATCGCGAGCAAAGTGCCTATCGTTACGTATTTGCGCTCGAACAGCTTTGCCGCCATCACGGAAAAACCGCATTGGGGCACAAGTCCCGTCGCCGCCCCTACGAGCGGTCCTAAATTTCCGCCCAATTTCGTTACCTTTTGCAAATCCGCTTTGCTTTCCAACAATTCCATCAGCGCATAGATCACAAATAAAAACGGAAGCAAGGGCCAAGTATGTTCCAACGCATGCAAAAGATTATGCCCTGCGTGCGCAAAAAAATGTTCTATCGCATGCCACATGGTTATACCTCTTTCTCCTTAGCGCGACGGCTTTGCACCGTTTCCAACGTCGCCGCCAAAGGAATGGACGCCTTTGCGGTCAGCGTCATATCGGCAAAATTGCCAAGGCGGTATTGCACCAAACCTTCCGCAGCGATCATCGCCGCGTTATCCGTACAATATTTCTTTTCGGGTAAAATAAGACGCAGCCCGTTTTTCTCACAAGCCGCTTGCAGGCTTTCGCGAAGATAGGTATTCGCAGCGACACCGCCCCCAGCTGTTACAATTTCAACTTTCTTTTCTTTTGCCCCGTCAATCGTTTTTTCCACCAAAACGTCGATTGCCGCCTTTTGAAAAGACGCCGCTACGTCCGCTTTGGAATACTCTTCGTTTTTCTGCTCCTTGGTGTGGCAGTAATTGATCACCGCCGTTTTTAAACCGCTGTACGAGAAGTTATACCCACCGCCGCCTTTCAACATTTTCGGCATGGGCACGTTGGGTTCGCCGCCCTTTGCGCAGTTTTCGATATTCGGCCCACCGGGGTATTTTAACCCCAGCACACGCGCCACTTTGTCAAACGCCTCGCCCGCCGCGTCGTCGAGCGTCGCGCCTAAAATTTCAAATTCCGCTTCCGATTTTGCATACAATACCGCGGTATGCCCGCCGCTTGCCAAAAGGGTAACGAAAGGCGGTTTTAAATCAGGCGCGGACAGATAGGACGCCGCCAAGTGCCCGCGAATATGATTAACCGCGATCAAGGGCTTGTTCAAGGCGTACGCAAACGCCTTGGCGAAAGACACACCGACAAGCAGCGCGCCCAAAAGTCCTGCGCCGTAGGTTACCGCTACCGCGTCGATATCCGCATACGAAATCCCCGTGTTTTTTATTGCGCGTTCCACCACTTCCGCCACGGCATCCGTATGCGCGCGGGACGCGATTTCAGGTACAACACCGCCAAAAAGCGCCTGCACGGACGCCGACGACGCGATTTCGTTAGACAGAATTTTCCTGCCCTTGATCACCGCCGCCGCCGTTTCATCGCACGAGCTTTCGATACCGAGAATGATCGGATCTTCTTTATTCAAATCAAGTTTTTCAAAAGGATCGTACATAGTAAAACCTGTTTTTAAAAGCGGCGGCAAACGCCGCCGCCACATATTACCCGTTAAAATTTCTTTAAATAATCGATAATAAATCCGTGCAATTCTCCATCCATAACCGCCTGCACGTCCCCCTTTTCAAAGCCCGTGCGGTGGTCTTTTACCATCGTATAAGGACAGAACACGTAGGAGCGGATCTGCGCGCCCCATTCGATCTTCTTCACGTCCCCTTTCATCGCCGCCGCTTCCGCCTGACGCTGTTCGATCTTCTTTTCCAAAAGCTTTGAACGGAGCATCGCAAAACACATTGCCTTGTTTTGGAGCTGTGATCTTTCGTTTTGACACTGCACCACGATCCCCGTAGGGAAGTGCGTAATGCGTACGGCGGATGCAACCTTGTTTACGTTTTGACCGCCTGCCCCGCCCGAGTGGTAAATATCGATACGAATATCGTCGTCGTTGATTTCCACTTCGTTATCGTCTTCAACTTCGGGCATAACTTCCAAGGACGAGAAAGACGTCTGACGGCGTTTATTTGCGTCGAACGGCGAAATACGCACTAAACGGTGCACACCCATTTCCGCCTTCAAATAACCGTAGGCGTTTTCCCCTTCTACGCGGAAAGAAACGCTCTTTAATCCAGCCCCGTCCCCTGCCTCTCGGTCAAGTTCGGACACTTTAAAGCCCATTTTTTCGCAATAGCGGTTGTACATACGGTACAACATCTGACACCAGTCGCACGCTTCCGTCCCGCCTGCGCCGGCGTGCAGGGAAAGCATTGCGTTGTGGTTGTCGTAATCCCCTTTCAAAATGGCGCGGATACGCATATCTTCAATATCTTTTTCCGCTTCTTTCAGCATTTCGTCCAACTCGGGAATCAAGCTTTCGTCTTCCGTTTCTTCGATCAAATCGATAACGTCTTCGGCGTCGGACAAAGCCGTTGCGCCGCTTTCGTATGCGTTGATTTTATTGCGGATTGCAGAAATTTCCTTGCCGATTTTGGTGGATTTTTCCATATCCTGCCAAACGTCGGGGCTTTCCTGCTCCTTTTCAAGCTCCGTCAAACGGGGGCGCAAATGCTCAATATCCAGCGCGTATTCCGCTTCTTTGAGCGTTGCGCGCATTCCTTGCACTTTTAATCTGTAATCGCCTGCTTTGAACATCGTCTTCCTATCCTTCTATTTGCAGATTATTCGTTTTCTTTCTTATCCTGTTCAGCTTTTTGCGCTGCCTGTGCCTCTTGCGCCGCCTTAAACGATGACATATTCGACAGCGGCTCGGGCATCTGACGACGGAAACGTATAGGAGCGGGCGCTGCCGCAGGCGCAACGTTTGCAGGTGCTACGGGCGCTTGCGTAGGCGCACCAGGTACAGCAGGCATACGTCTTACCTGCATCGGCTGTGCTGCCGGTGCGGGACGCATCTCTACCTTGACTTTCAAAAGAACACTGATGACCGAACGTTGAATACGCGCCACCATTTCTTCAAACATGTCAAACCCTTCTTTCTTATACGAAATAACGGGGTCTACTTGACCGTATGCACGCAGGGAAATCCCTTTACGGAGCTGATCCATCGCGTCGATATGATCGATCCAATTTCTGTCAACCGTCATAAGCAATACGCGACGTTCAATCTGCGAGAAATCTACGCCCTGTTCTTTCAGCTCTGCAATCTTCTTTTCGTATTCCTTTTCTACTTTGTTGGAAATTTTACGGATTGCCGTTTCGTAGTCCCATTTGGTCAAACGTTCACGCGTAACGTAGTTCGTACCTTCGGGCAATACTTTTGCCTCCAACGCCGCATTCAATTCGTCTTCATTCCAAAGTTCGGGCATCGCGTCGATATTCACCGCGCTCGACACCGTTTCCACCACGTAATCGGGAATGTATTTGAGGACTTGTTCGTGTACGTTTTCGCCGCGCAAAACGTTCATACGGTTTTCGTACATAACCAAACGCTGCTTGTTCATAACGTCGTCGTACTGCAAGACGTTTTTACGGATACCGAAGTTTCTGCCTTCGATATTGCGTTGCGCGTTTTCAATGCCACGCGAAAGCATTTTCGATTGCAAACATTCGTCTTCGTCAATCTTAAAGAAGGAATACAACGCCTTCATTCGTTCGCCACCGAAACGCATAACCAAATCATCTTCCAACGACAGGAAGAATACCGACATACCGATATCCCCTTGACGCCCCGCACGACCACGGAGCTGGTTGTCGATACGACGGGATTCGTGTCGTTCCGTACCCAAAATG